>DAOTTT010000342.1:0-5876 GCA_034437635.1 Anaerolineae bacterium
CCTATGTTAACGACAGCATCGCCACCGCGCCGGAGCGCGTGGTTGCCGCGCTGAACAGCTACACGGAACCGCTGGTGTTGTTGGCGGGTGGCGCGGATAAAAAGCTGCATTGGAGTGAGATGGTCGCCTTGGCGCTGCATAAGTCGCGGCATATTATCGCCTTTGGGCGTGATGGTGATATTGTTGTCGAGACGGTGAAGAAGTTGCGCGGCTCTATGGATGCTGTGACCCGTGTCCAGACGCTTGATGAAGCGGTGAGTAAGGCCGCACAGATTGCCCAAGCCGGGGATGTCGTGCTGCTTTCCCCCGGTGGGACAAGCTATGACGCTTACCGTGATTTTGCAGAACGCGGCGATCACTTTCGCCAATTGGTGATGGCGTTATAATTAAACCAGTACATAAGTACATAGTATGGGATTTATTGGATGACAGATCGATCATTACCACCACAGTTTATAGATGACGAGACACCTTATCGCCCTATACGTGGGGAAAAACGGGCGGCAGGTAGCGCACGACAGGCGAAGCCGTCCGAGCAGAAGACGACGTTTTGGGCGACATTAGACCGCCCTTTAATCTTTATCGTCGGCTTGTTGCTGGTTTTGGGCATGATGATGGTGTACAGCACCACATTTGACTGGAGCTTGCAGGATTACGGCAGCGATACCACTATTCTGATTAGCCATGTGCAAAATGTGTTTATCGGCGTGGTCTTGATGCTGCTTTTCTCGCGCTTGAGTTTACGCATCCCCAGGCGTTTATCTGTGCTGATTATTTTGGCGGCGATCAGTTTTTTGATCGCGGTGTTGATCTTCGGGGATACGACATTTGGTGCGCGGCGTGCGTTGATTAACGGGCGCTTTCAGCCGGGCGAGTTTTCCGAATTGGCGATGATTATCTATATGGCGGCCTGGTTAGGGTCGAAGAACGTCCGCGTAAGTAGTGTGACTTATGGCTTGCTGCCGTTTACGATCATCGTGTTGATCGTGACGGGTTTGGTGGTGTTGCAACCGGACATCAGCACGGCCTTGGTGATCTTCATCACAGCCTCAATTATGTTCTTTTTGGCTGGCGCGGACATGCGCCAGATTGCGATTGTGGCCGGGGCGGTGTTTTTGGTCGCGTTGCTCTCGCTGCCGATCTTGCAGCGGTTCGCGCCGTATGCGCCGGAGCGCATCACAACATGGGTGGCAGGCATCAGCGACTTGACGCAAGCCAGCTATCATACGCAGCAAGCGGCGATCGCGCTACGGTATGGCGGCTGGACGGGGCTTGGTTTGGGCGAGAGCGAGGCCAAATTTCGCGCTTTGCCCGCACCCCACACGGATAGTATTTTCGCGGTGATCGGTGAGGAGTTAGGCACCATCGGGGCATCTGGTGTGGTCTTGATCTACGTGATGTTTTGTGTGCGTGGCTTTCAGATTGCGCGGCGTGCGGTGACACCTTTTAGCATGTTGTTGGCGGCGGGTATCACGATCTGGGTGGCGGTCAAAGCGATGTTGAACATCGCCGTTATGACGGGCTTAGTCCCGCCGACAGGATTGCCATTGCCGTTTATCAGCTTTGGCGGGTCGTCATTGGTCGTGTTGATGGTCGGCGTGGGCTTTTTGTTAGCCATTCACCGCGAAACCGTCATTCATCAAAATACAACAGAACGGAGAAGGACACTTGCGCGTAATGATCGTAGCCGGCGGGACAGGGGGGCACGTCTATCCCGCGCTGGCAACCGCTGAGGCGCTTGTCGCCGCGCATCCTGATGCAGAACTGGCGTTTGTGGGTAATGTCGGCGGTTTTGAGCGTCCTTTAATTGCGCAATCTACAGTTCAGTTTGTCGCTCATGACGAAGTGCAGTCTGGGCCGTTACACGGGGTTAACCCGTTTCGTGCATTAAACAGCTTGCGTAAGTTGCTTGTGGGCACGGTGCAATCTTGGCGTATACTGGGTAAACGCAAACCCCAGGTGATTTTATCTACCGGGGGCTGGGCAAGCCTGCCGGTGGCGTTGGCGGCGCGGGGGCGTGGTGTGCCGATGGTCATTTATTTGCCGGATATTGAACCCGGCCTGACGATTAAAGTGTTGCGATTGTTTGCGCGGAAGGTGGCCGTCACAGGGGCGGCTTCGCAGGCGTTTTTCCGTGATGGTCAGACCGTTATCACGGGGTACCCACTGCGCCAAGATGTGATGCAAGCGCAGCGGGCGGACGCACTCGCGCATTTTGGCCTTGATCCACAGAAGAAGACGCTTTTAGTCTTCGGTGGGAGCCGGGGCGCACGCGCCATAAACATCGGCCTGGGGGACATTCTGCCGCAATTGCTCCAACGGGGTGATTTGCAGATTGTACATCTTACGGGTACGTTAGATTGGGAGCGCGTGCAAGCCCAAAGCCCCGATCATCCCGATTATCATGCGTTTGATTATCTGCATGATGATATGGGCTTGGCTTTTGCGGCGGCGGATTTGGTGGTATGCCGGGCTGGGGCGAGCATCCTGGGTGAATGCCCATATTTTGAACTCCCGGCGATCTTAATCCCGTTGGCGTATGCGTGGCGATACCAACAGGTCAACGCGGATTACCTGGCCGAACGCGGTGCCGCCATCCACTTGGATGAGGGTGATATGGCTGCGCGTTTGCTGCCGATCATCAACAACTTGCTGGATAACCCGGACGAACTCGCGGCTTTGCGAGCAGGCATGGCGGCGCTGGCACAATCCAACGGTGCTGCTAACATCGCCGCTGTTTTAGTCGATCTCATAGGAGAAGCGCAATGATCCAACTTGCGGCGTTTATGTGGGCTATGGCGCTGATCTTTAGTTACATCGGCTTTGGGCGTGGCTGGAATAAAGAGATGATCGCCACATCGGGTATTATCCTAGGCTTATTCGCTTTATTCCAGTTTGATGATGTGCTGACGGAACTATTTATCGCCATTCCACCGGAGCAGGCGTTCTTAATTCGGTCGGCCTTGTTCGCATTTGTCGTCTTTTTTGCCTATCAAACGCGGGCGCTCATTGGAACCGACGCGAAAAAGCCCCGCAGTGCGGAAGGCCGCGATAACTTGCAGTCTAGCGTGTTGGGTGGCATTATCGGGTTTATCAACGGCTATTTGATATGGGGGTCGCTGTGGTACTTTATGCATGTGACCGATTACCCGCTGGATCCGTATATTGCAGCACCCTTGCCGGATAGTTATAGTGCGGAATTTGTCAACTCGCTGCCGCTTTATATTTTGGGCGGTGGGCCAACGGGCGATGGCGACCTGTTGGCGGCAGCGGTGATCGTCCTGTTTTTAATTGTGTTGATCGTCATCTAAGCTAGGGATACCGTATGATTCAGCTTTACTCGCTGATGTGGATCTTAGCCGCGTTTGGGGCGTTTATCGGCTTCTTGCGTGGTTGGAACAGAGAAATCATTGCGACGGCGGGCATTCTGCTAGGGTCGTTTGCGTTGTTCCAATTCGATGCACTGTTGCGGGGGACGTTGCTCTTGTCCTTCCCGCGTGACCAAGCCTTTTTCATCCAAGGGATGTTGTTTCTCATCATCGTATATTTTGCCTATCAGAATCGCGTGTTCGAGATTGAAGACCGCAGCGAAGGGTCGATTCAATCTGGCATTTTGGGCGGTATTGTCGGCATTGTAAACGGTTACTTAGTCGGTGGGTCGTTGTGGTACTTCATGGATGTTAACGAGTATCCGTTTGCGCCGTTCATCACCGCACCAACGGCGGATTCTATCAGCGCGGAGACTATCGGCGCGATCCCGTTGGTGATTCTCAACGGCGGCACGGCGGGCAGCGGTGATCTGTTCATCATCGGTGTAATCGTCGTGTTCTTGCTTGTTTTGGTGGTGTTGTAGTATGCAGTTTGCTCCAGATGCACGGGTTCATATTATCGGCATTGGCGGCTTTGGCATGTCCGCCATTGCGCGTATCTTGCTTGAACGCGGCCATGTGGTCAGCGGCAGTGACCGCCGACCAAACGCATTGACAGACGCGCTCGCCGCCGACGGCGCGACAATTGGCATCGGCCATGCTGCCGCACACGTTAACGGCGCGGATGCGGTGATTGCGACATCAGCGGCACCAGATGACCATATAGAGATCGTCGCCGCGCACGATGCAGATATTGCCGTTTATCGGCGGCGGGATGTCTTGGCCGAATTGATGGCCGACCAAAAAGTGATCGCAGTGGCGGGCACACACGGCAAAACGACGACCACCAGCATGATCGTTCAGGTGTTGCAGGCGTGCGGGCGTGACCCGTCGTATATCGTCGGTGGCGTGATGGCAAACACCGGGACGAATGCCGGGGTTGGTCAACAATCGCTCTTTGTGGTTGAGGCGGACGAATACGGCGATATGTTCTTGGGCTTGCGCCCGGATACGATCGTACTCACGAGCTTGGAGTACGATCACCCGGACTTTTTCGATACTGAAGCGGCCATGCTGGAAAAGTTCAAGGCGTTTTTGGCCTTGCTTAAGCCGGGTGGAACGCTCATCGCCTGTGTGGATTATCCGCTAATACGCGACATCCTGCCGGAGCGAGGGTATAACGTGATTACATATGGCTTGGGCGATACTCATGCCGCATCTATGCAAGGGCATCGCATCCGCACAGAAGGCTCACAGACCGTTTTTGATCTGCTGGTGGTCACTGGGGGGCAAATTAGCATCAACGCGGGTACTGTGCATTTGAGCGTGCCGGGTGAACACAACGTTCTCAATGCGATTGCTGCGCTCACCGCTGCGGACGTGCATCAGGCGATGATGCCGGATGCGATCGAGGCGATTACGGCGTTTAAAAGCACAGGCCGCCGCTTTGAACTGCGCGGCGAAGCACGGGATGTACTTGTGATTGATGATTATGCCCATCATCCTACAGCGATCAAGGCGACACTGGAGGCCACGCGCCAATGTTATCCTGATCGTCAAGTGTGGGCGGTGTGGCAACCGCACATGTACAGTCGCACACAGCAGCTTATTGATGCCTACGTGACGGCTTTTGGCGCTGCGGATGCGGTGCTAGTCACGGATATTTACGCCGCTCGTGAGGAGCCGATCCCCGGCGTGGATGGAGCGCATACGGCTGATCGTATTCCCAACGCGCAGTATAGCGGCGACCTGACGACAACGGCGGCTTATCTCCTCGCAAATGTGCAACCGGGCAGCGTCATCGTGATTATGAGCGCCGGGGATGCGCCACAAATCGGTGAGCAGTTTTTAGCGGATTACACCTGATGAACTTCGCTCAATTAGAGCCGCGCTTATTGCGGGATGAACCGCTCGCACGCTACACGGCTTGTCGCATGGGCGGCAAAGCGGATTATCTCTATGTTGCGCGTGAGTCGCCGGACGAATTAGCGGATGTGGTCGCCGTAGCTTGGGCGGCGGATGTCCCAGTGCGCGTGCTTGGTGGTGGGGCGAACGTCTTAGTTTCTGACGCGGGGTTTCGTGGGTTGATCGTCATTAACCGCATGAATGAGGTTAAATTTGGCGATTGGCATGAGGGGCGTACCGTCTCCGCGACGGCAGGCACCAGCTTGTCGGTGTTGGCGAACCGATGCCAGCGGCAGGGCTTAACCGGGTTTGAATGGACGGTGAGCATACCGGGTACACTTGGCGGGGCGATTGTGAATAACGCCGGGGCGCATGGTGGCGATATGCACGATAGTGTCGCGGATGTCGTCGTTTTGGAGCCGGACGGCCCCAAGCTCTACACCAAAGCGGATTTAGGTTATGCTTATCGTCATTCTGTTTTAAAGGCACGCGAAGACAAACGTTTTCTGGTATTATTAGCCACTTTAATCCTTGCACACGATGACCCCAACGCAATTAAGGCGCGGATGCAAGACTTTATTGCGCATCGTAAGCACACCCAAC
>DAOTTT010000343.1:0-5771 GCA_034437635.1 Anaerolineae bacterium
CAGTGGTAACACAAAGTCCCCACCCCTGCGGGGGTAGTGGCGCGGTAGCACACCGCGCACGATCTTTTGTCCGATGCACGGTGGTAGCTACACGCGCCAACTATGCTTTCCTCCACCCGCTAAAGACGGGTGGTTTCCAGCAAGGAGGTTTTGATGAGTAATCCCCGACCTGATAATCTAAATAATAACCCTTGGATGTTATATAAACACACAGTCAGTTCTCGTCGCCACTGTAATAATTGAACAGAATAATCTTGAATTAGCTGAGCAGACTTGGAGTATTTTATGCCAGTAGTAAGAACTCTCGATGGTAATGAAGCAGTTGCGAGTGTTGCGTATCGTCTAAACGAAGTGATCGCTATCTATCCGATTACACCGGCCTCGCCGATGGGCGAATGGTCCGATGCATGGATGGCTGCCGGACAGCCTAACATCTGGGGGACAGTGCCTTCAGTGGTTGAAATGCAGGCTGAGGGTGGTGCTGCTGGTGCTTTACACGGCGCGCTTCAAGCGGGTGCGCTGACCACAACATTCACAGCTTCGCAGGGTCTCTTGTTGATGATCCCTAATATGTACAAAATCGCCGGTGAACTTACACCCGCTGTCATCCACATTGCAGCCCGTTCGGTAGCGGCCCAGGGGCTTTCCATTTTCGGCGATCATTCCGACATTATGGCCGCACGGGCCACAGGGTTTGGGGTTTTAGGCTCTAATTCGGTTCAAGAAGCGCATGACCTTGCGTTGATCGCGCAGGCGGCATCGTTGAAGTCGCGTATCCCCTTCTTGCACTTCCTGGACGGCTTCCGTACATCGCATGAAATCGCTAAGATTGAAATGCTAGACGACGATGTTTTGCGTGCAATGCTTGACGATGCCTTAATTCGTGATCATCGCGAGCGTGCCCTGAGGCCGGAAGCGCCCGTCATTCGTGGGACAGCCCAAAACCCGGATGTCTTCTTCCAGGCGCGTGAGTCGGTGAACAGTTTCTATGAGGCTACGCCTGCCATTATGCAGGCGATGATGGACAAGTTCGCCGGATTGACTGGACGGCAATATCACAACTTTGAATACATCGGGGCGGCAGATGCCGAGCGCGTGATCGTCTTGATGGGGTCGGGGTCGGAGGCTGTTCACGAAACTGTGGACTACCTAACTGCACAAGGTGAAAAGATTGGCGCGGTCAAAGTCCGCCTTTATCGCCCCTTTGATATGCAAGGTTTCCTAGAAGTCATACCGGCAAGTGTGCGGGCGATTGCGGTGCTGGATCGCACCAAAGAGCCGGGCGCAACCGGAGAACCGCTCTACCTCGACTGTGTGAACGCCCTGGTCGAAGGGATAAACAATGGTTGGGGCACACTCGGCGCTATGCCGAAGATCATAGGCGGGCGCTATGGCCTATCTTCGAAGGAATTTACGCCAGCGATGATTAAAGGGGTCTTCGATCATCTTACAGCAGACCAGCCGAAGAATCACTTTACGGTCGGCATCATTGATGACGTGACCCACACCAACCTCGACTATGATCCTGAATTCAGCACTGAATCCGAAAAGGTCGTCCGGGCGTTGTTCTACGGGCTTGGCTCTGACGGTACGGTAGGTGCGAACAAGAATTCAATCAAGATCATCGGCGAGAATACGGTGAACTACGCGCAAGGGTATTTCGTTTACGACTCGAAGAAATCTGGCGCGATGACCGTTTCGCACCTACGCTTTGGGCCGGAGCCAATTCGCTCGACTTATCTGCTGAACAAGGCCGATTTCGTTGCCTGTCATCAATTTCTCTTCCTGGAAAAGTATGATGTGCTCAAAGAAGCCGTTGATGGCGGAACCTTCCTGCTGAATGCCCCCCACGCACCGGAGGCGGTCTGGCAGTTCCTACCGAAGAAAGTTCAACAGCAGATTATCGACAAGAATCTGAAATTCTATGTCATTGATGCGCTCCAAGTGGCGCGTGCGGCTGGTATGGCTGGGCGTATTAACACGGTGATGCAGACTTGTTTCTTCGCTATTTCCGGTGTGCTGCCGCGTGATGAAGCCTTAGCCGAAATCAAAAACGCGATCCGCAAGACTTACGGCAATAAGGGTGATGCCATTGTCAAGGTGAACCTGGATGCGGTGAACAATACATTGGACAATCTGCACGAGGTGAGCGTGCCGCGTATCGTCGATAGCGACATCGAGATGCAGCCACCTATCCCGGCGGAGGCGCCGGCATTTGTCCGAGATGTGCTAGGTAGAATGATCGCTAGAGAAGGTGATTTAATACCTGTGAGTGCGCTACCCGTTGACGGGACGTACCCTAGCGGCACCACCCAATGGGAGAAGCGTAATCTCGCTAACGAAATTCCAGTGTGGGACCCGGATGTCTGCATTCAGTGTGGTAAGTGTGCAATGGTCTGCCCACATGCGGTGATCCGCATCAAGGCTTACGATGAGGTTCATCTGGAAGGCGCACCGGCGACCTTCAAATCGACCAATGCCCGTGATCGTGAGTGGTCGGATATGAAATACACTATTCAGGTCGCACCGGAAGATTGCACCGGCTGTGCGATGTGTGTGGACATCTGCCCGGCCAAGAACAAGCAGGCGGTACGCTTTAAGGCTATCAACATGGAGGCACAACCGCCACTACGTGAGACCGAAGCAGAAAACTGGGACTTCTTCTTGCAGATCCCGGAAACGCCGCGTGACATCATTAAGATCAACAGCATCCGCCAACAGCAGGTGCAACAACCACTCTTTGAATTCTCCGGGGCGTGTGCCGGTTGTGGGGAGACACCTTACATCAAACTGGCGACGCAGTTGTTCGGTGACCGGATGGTCGTAGCCAACGCGACGGGCTGTTCCTCAATCTTTGGCGGCAACCTGCCGACGACACCCTGGTCGCACAATGCAGATGGTTATGGCCCGGCCTGGTCGAACTCGCTGTTTGAAGACAATGCTGAGTTTGGTATCGGGATGCGCTTTGCTATCGACAAGCAGGCTGAATTCGCCCGCGAGTTATTGCAATCGCTCGCCGCAGAAATTGGCGACGACCTGGTGACATCAATCCTGAACAACCCACAGCGCGATGAAGCCCAAATCTATGAACAACGTACCTTTGTCACTGCGTTAAAGGAAAAACTGGCATCCATAGACTCTGAAAAGGCAAAACGACTACACAGCATTGCGGACTACCTAGTTCGTAAGAGCATGTGGATTATCGGCGGTGATGGCTGGGCCTATGATATCGGTTTTGGTGGCCTGGATCATGTGCTGGCGAGTGGCAGGGATGTTAACATCCTGGTACTGGATACTGAAGTATACTCAAATACAGGCGGGCAGGCTTCTAAATCCACGCCGCGTGGGGCTGTTGCCAAGTTCGCCGCCGGTGGTAAGCCATCAGGCAAGAAAGACCTGGGCATGATAGCGATGAGCTACGGCAGTGTTTATGTGGCACAGGTGGCGATGGGTGCGCGAGATGAGCATACACTCCGCGCTTTTATCGAGGCCGAAGCCTTCGATGGGCCGTCGCTGATTATCGCCTATAGCCATTGCATCGCGCATGGCATTAACATGACCACCGCCATGCAGAACCACAAGGCAGCGGTTAATGCCGGGCATTGGCCCCTGTATCGCTTTAACCCCAATTTGGTCGCAGAAGGCAAGAACCCGCTCAACTTGGACTCGCGCAAGCCGCGTATCCCGATGGAGCAATATATGTACTTGGAAAATCGCTTCAAGATGCTGACCAAGAGCAATCCGGATGTCGCGCAGCAACGGCTGGAAGCGGCGCAGCAAGATGCTGATGAACGCTGGAAGATGTACGAATACATGGCCTCACGCAAGGTCGTTGAAGTAGCAGACGACGACCAGACCGAAGCCTAACTGACAGGAATTATACCGGGGGAGGGGCACACCGCCCCCGACGAAATAACAGGAGTTATGCGATGGATTTAACGACGACTTACCTGGGCAAGTCCTTACGCACGCCACTGGTCGCCTCAGCCTCCCCGCTCTCGAAAGAGATTGACGGTATTAAGGCGCTGGAAGATGCCGGGGCATCGGCGATCGTACTGTTCTCGTTGTTTGAGGAGCAGCTCGTTCAAGAGCAAAAAGAGCTGCATTATCACACCTCACATCACTATGAGTCTTTTGCCGAGGCACTTACTTACTTCCCGGAGCCGGAAAACTTTAAGGTCGGCTCGGAAAAGTATCTGGAACATATTCGCAAGGCCAAGCAAGCCGTTGATATACCAATTTTCGCTAGCCTAAACGGGAATACCATCGGTGGTTGGACGGAATTTGCCAAGCAGATCGAAGAAGCCGGAGCCGATGGCTTGGAACTGAACATCTATGACATCCCGACCGACCTCCGCTTAACGGGTGCTCAGGTCGAAGCTAACTACATTGACATCGTCAAAGCTATCCGAGGCGCTGTTAATATCCCGGTTGCCGTTAAACTTAGCCCCTATTTCAGCAATACGGCGAATATGGCCTACCAACTGTCTGAAGCCGGGGCTAATGCGCTGGTTTTGTTCAACCGTTTTTACCAGCCAGATATTGACCTGGATAACCTGGAAGTCAAGCCAAATGTCCTGTTAAGTACACCGCAGGCGTTACGATTGCCCCTACGTTGGATCGCTATTCTGTTTGGACGGGTCGAGGTAGAGTTCGGCGCAACGAGCGGCGTGCATTCTGGCGAAGACGTGATCAAAATGATGATGGTCGGGGCAAACGTCACGATGATGGCTTCCACACTGTTACGGCATGGCGTGAAGAAAATTGCTGCCATTGAAGATGAAATCGTGCGTTGGATGCAAGACAATGATTACGAATCTATCACGCAGATGCGCGGCAGCATGAGCCTGCTGCGGAGTGGCGATCCGCACGGTTTTGAGCGTGCCCAATACATGCGAGCGGTATCCTCCATTCCATCAGAATTTTTAAATCGTTAGCCCATATGTAATTATCTGTACTCCCAGCCCAGTAGAGCGAAGTCTCTGTTGGGCTTTTTACCCTGTGCCTGTGATGTTGGGGTACGACTACAGGATAGCGTGGACAGGGCTGCCCCGGCTGCCAACCCCCTAAACTTATCTCATATCAGTCTAATGATACTTGGTTACAAGGATGTTAAACTCAAACCTACATTCCGACTCTCTGAATTTGCGTTCAATTTTTCAATACGATCTGTACAATACACTCAGTTATCTTGATGGGTGGAAAGTGAGGCTGCGTGCTACGCTTTAAGAATGTGTTCTCAAGCAATAGCGATAGTAAATCAAAGCAATTTGGAACATTCACCGGGGTTTTCCTCCCGACTTTGCTAACGATACTCGGTGCGGTCATGTACTTGCGTACCGGTTGGGTTATCGGCAACGCGGGGCTTGGTGGCGCGCTCCTCATCATCTTTTTGGCCAATGCGATCACCATTTGTACAGGCTTGTCCATCGCTTCTATGGCAACCAATATTCGTGTTCGGGCAGGCGGTGCCTTCTCGATTATTGCCCAATCTCTGGGCTTGGAGGTCAGCGGCAGTATCAGCATTCCGTTTTATATTGCCCAGGCGATTGCCGTTGCCTTTTATATTTTCGCTTTCTCTGAAGGGTGGCTCAGGATTTTCCCTGATCATCCAGAGGTTGTCGTCGTCTTTGCCGTATTTGCCGCCACTATTACGATTGCCGCCATCAGTGCTAAACTTGCCTCAAAGGTGCATTTCATCATTCTGTTTGTCCATATTATCGCTCTAACCTCAGTTTTCTTGGGGAGTTTTGGCGTTGCAAACAGCGATG
>DAOTTT010000344.1:0-2306 GCA_034437635.1 Anaerolineae bacterium
GCAGTCGCTTCCGCCTCAACGGTCGCCTCTGGTGCGGGCGCATCAGCGGCGATCAACGCGGGCGCGGGTGCAAACTGCACCACCGGCGACTCTTCCGCGACCAACACTTGCATCAACGATTGACCGCAGTTCTGCGCGTCCGCCGCGATGGTAGACGGCCCATGCAGCCATACAAACGACACAATACCACTGCCAGAATCACATAAGGCGGTCAAGGCTTCGCCGTGACTGTCCACAAAGATGAGATCAACATATAACCCGCCAGAGACTTCAAACAGGCTGCGCGAGACTTCTTCGCCAATGCGCTGCGGCAACCATGCGCGTAGATCCGCGACGGTTTGCAACGCATCGAATTCATAGGTGCGGATGTTCACGCCGAAATAGGCTTGTAAATACGCATCCAAGTTCGCCAGATCATCACGCAAGCCCAAATCATCACGCAAGGTATCATCGGTTTCAAATGATGTTACCTCCAACGTATTGAGCATTTCATCTAAGCGTAAATCCAGCGTTTCAACAGGCTTAAACACCATCTGGAACGGGTTGTTAAGTGTCCCCGGCGTGAACGTGATGCGCTCCTCAAGCGGGAGTGCGGGTGTCGGCGTTGGATCCAAGTTAACGCTCTCGTCGGCAGTGGTCGGCGCGTTATCGTCACCGCCGCCACCACACGCCGCCATCCATACCATGCTCAACAGCAAAATAAACACTAGATATGCTTTCATGCGTTTTACAACCTTCCTGATGCAGCAGACACCTTCTAGTGTACCCTCAAATGCAATACCTGCTGCCTCAATTCTGCGGCGCAATCTCAATCTCACGCCGCCCCACTTGATTGTTCGCAATCGAAATCTCCACATCTTCGTGGATTAACCCCGCCCAACACGCCATCGGATTAGCGAACTCGTTGTAATCCGTCATGCGGATAGCGCCCCACACTACCGCCCGCCCACCGGACGGCAGATAGAGGTACTCGTTACCTGTCACCGGGTCGAAGTCGGTTTCCAGCGTGGACGCATCGCCCAGGCCCCAACGCCAGGGATAATTGATCTCGGCTGTCTCGCAGTCGATGCCCACACGCCACACGCCGGATTGCTCGAAAGCGTCCAACGATGCCGCCCGCTGCCCTTGTTCGTAGACGGTGCCGGGTGGCGGCCCGCTGGTACGGATCGGCGCGGGGCCGTAATTCTCGACGGTGAGCTTAAACACTAATAAATCCCCTTGTGCCAATGTCACCGGGAGCATGTTGTTTGAAGCGGGATCGTCCGGCGCGGCGATACGATCGCCCAACGCTTCATTATCACTGCTGAAGCGGTCGTCCCAAGTAAGCGTTGTGAAGACCACCGTCGCGCCGACGCTCTGCGCGATGATTTCAGCGCGGGGCTTACCGCCATCGCGGATTTCAAGCGTGGCGGTTTGCCGCGTCTCTTGGCCTTCTGCATCACGCACTTCTGCGATAATAGTATATACGCCATCTTCTGGCGGGTCTGCGCCGATGTCTACGCCGCCTTCATAGTCGAAGACGTGCCGCCCGGCTTCGCCCACATCGCGCCATTCTTCGCGCCGCGCAATCGGGATGCGTTCATCATTGGCATTTTGCAGGTAAACTTCAAGCACTTCATGCGGCTTGTTGACGAAGATATTAATCATCGTGCGATCCGCGATGCCGTCTTGGTTAGGCGTGAACACCTGCGGCGATACGCTGAACTCCATCATCTGCGGTAATTCGCTGTCGCCCTCTGCGACGACAAGCGTGCCGCTACGCTCCATCACGGCATCGCTGGTGGTGGCCGCCGCCGTGATGCGCCATGTATACGTGCCGTTAGGGATCAAACGGCGCATAATCTCTCCGGCGATTGCGTCATCATCTGACAGCGTAAAGCCATCGACCACGCCGCTAAATAACACCGACCGTTCGCCCGGATCACGATATTGACCGTCGCGGAAGACATATTCTGTACCATCCTCCGCGATGAAGACAATTGACACCGTAGCCGGTTCGCTGATCGCGTAGCGCAGCAACGTTACATCATCACTGTTATCCGCATTAGGGGTAATGATGGTGGGGTCAAGTTCAGCTAGTGTAATCAAATCTTGCGGGGGATCAATTAAGATCGTCCCCGCCAGCAATACAACAGCAGCGGTTGCCACCGCCGCGACAATAGTTAATCCAATCGGAAAACGCATGACCTATATTCCTCGCACGTCCCGTTAACGGATGCGAGTGTAACGAGTAAGGGCATTGAGGACAAGGGCAAGTCCGGTTAAACAGTCTCGACATGCTCCGGTAACTATGGCGCATGTTGCCG
>DAOTTT010000345.1:0-8288 GCA_034437635.1 Anaerolineae bacterium
GATTTTGTTCTCTGGATACCAGCCGTTTTCGTTGGGGGTTCCGTCTGGGCGGCGACGGGCAACCGCCGCGTAGATGTTCGGCAGCGGATCGAAGGGATCAATGGGCGAGTCGCTGCCAAAGGCTACATGTACGCCCTGGTCTATCTGCACACGCGGGTTATAGGCCAGCTTTGACCGCTTGCCCCAATAAGCGTCGGCCATGTGCCAATCTGACGTAGCATGAATGGGCTGCATGGATGCGATAACGTCCAACTCTGCGAGGCGGTGTGCATCGTCCGGGTGGATGACTTGTAAATGCTCGATGCGGTGGCGGCGTTGCTCCGGCGTGATGCCGCGTGCGGCTTCCTCTTGGCGCACACGCTCATAAACGTCCAGCACATCGCGCACTGCCAAGTCACCAATCGCATGGATGGTAGACGGCAGGCCGTGTTCGCTGGCTTTGCTCACGAGTTCGTACATGGTCTCTTTTTCCGTCACGCGGATGCCGACGTTATCCGGCTCGTTCTCGTATGGCTCGACCATTAAGGCCGTGCGGGGGCCGAGTGCGCCATCCGCGAAGATCTTCAAGCCGCCGATGCGCAGCCAATCATCACCCAAGCCCCAACGGATGCCGAGCGCGTGCGCGTGATGGATGATGGGATCGTTGATATTCTTGACGACGCGCAGGTGTAAATCCCTGCGCTCGTGCAGCAGTTGCAGCGCGGCGAAGCACTTGGGGCCGTCAAAGTCGTGGATGCCCGTCAAGCCGGAGGCCAGCGCCAGCTTTTGCGTCTCTTTCATCTGCTCCGCGATTTCTTCCACTGTGGGGTGGACGATGTGCTTAAACACCAGTTCATGCGCGGCTTCGTAGAGGATGCCGTCCGGTTCGCCGTTGGCCTCGCGGCCAATGCGCCCGCCGGGTGGATCGGGCGTGTTCGCGTCGATCCCGGCGATCTTAAGCGCGGCGGAATTCACCCAAACGGCATGGGCACTCTTCGCCCGTAAGTAGACGGGGTTATCTGGCGAAACCGCGTCTAAATCCGCTTTGTTCGGGAACGACTTATTCGGCCAAGACTCCTGTGACCAGCCTAATCCTGTGACCCATTCCCCGGCGGCACTATTGGCGATGCGCTCCACCACACGCTGCACCGCGACATGGCGCGTGGGCGCTTCAAATACATCCACTTCGTAGAGCGACCGCGCCGTCCATTGCCAGTGGATGTGTGCGTCGGTCAAGCCGGGGATAATCGTATGCTTGCCGACGTTCTCTTTAATGGTGTTTTCAGTTGCTAGCGGCAAAATATCCGCGTCCATGCCATAAGCGACCACCCGCCCACCGCTGATCGCTAGCGCGGTGACATTGGGTTGGTCGTCGCCTTGTGTATAGATGTTGCCATTGTATAAAATGCGATCAATCATCAGCACCTCTTTCAAGTGGGTTGTTTACTGTATTGTACCAGTGGGGTTATGCTGTGGCGATGATTTGTTCTAACCAGTCGGCCGGGGGCGCACTGGCGACAATCCCACGTTGTGTGGTGGCGCGTGCCGCCACCTGAGCGGCCACATGTACCGCTTTGTGGATGTCGTCCAGGCGATGCCATGCCGCGAATAGCGCCGTGCCGAACACGTCCCCGGCTCCGGTGGGGTCAGTGGCTTGTGTTTGCGGTGTGGTGTATGTCAGGTGTTGGCCGTCTAGCCGATATTCGCCGCCGCGCTCGCCCTGTGTGATGACCAAGCAATGGGTAGACGCGCTGTATTGCTCGCTGATCTCTGGGGCTTCGGCGATGTCTTCTTCGCTGATGACGACTAAATCCGCTCGTTGGAGCAGGGTGGCGCTATACCAGCGTTTAAAGTGGACGCACTGATCGTCCGCCCAATGGCGCATCCAGCCTTGCGGCGTGAGCATCACCTTGCCCGTTAAGCGTGTGATGATGTCCTCTTGTACTTCATCCGCGATGGGCGCGATATGGACAAGGGGCGCATGTCGCCAAGCCGGGGGTATGTCCGCTTGGGTGAGCGGGGCGGCCACCGCGCGGACATATTGCACGCGCCCACC
The DNA here is from genome assembly GCA_034437635.1 of Anaerolineae bacterium. Taxonomy (GTDB): domain Bacteria; phylum Chloroflexota; class Anaerolineae; order Aggregatilineales; family Phototrophicaceae; genus J038. The sequence goes on from DAOTTT010000345.1 coordinate 2,036, forward strand.
ATCCGTGTAGATATTTTCAAAAGTGGTTGTGTGTGGTGCTTCGACGTTGGTCACATCAAACGGGGCGAGGTGCGCGAGGAGCGGTTCCCCTTTGGCGGTGCTGGTGATGATGCCGACACGCAACCCGAACGCCTGCGCCACGTAAGCGGCATAGCCGACTGTACCCCCGATGGCGCGACCTTGCGGTACGATGTCGGATGCGATATGTCCAATCAAAAGATAATCAATCATTTTTTGTAACTTTCGGTTTGCAAAAAGGGCACACGCTGATTTTGCGTATGCCCTTGGGTGTTTCTTACGTGGGGATAATGGTCACTTTGCGCGAGTCGCCTTCTCCGGCGCTGCGCGTTTCTACGTTTTCGCGGTTGCGCAGCGTCATGTGAATGATGCGGCGTTCGTTGGCGGGCATTGGCTCTAGGGCGACGGTCTGCCCGGTGCTGATCGCTTGATCGGCCATGCGCACCGCCAACTGCTCTAAGCGATCCGTGCGGCGTGATTTGTAGCCGCCAGCATCAACGACGATATTGGCGCGGCGCTCCAGGCGGCGGCTGGTAATCAAGCGGACGATGTACTGTAGGGCGGCCAGGGTTTCCCCTTTGCGCCCGATGAGTAAGTTCACGTCAGCGCCTTCAATGTCTAGCACCCAGGGGTTATCGTCCTCCTCGTCAGGGTGGGCTTCTGCCCGGTGGATGGTCACCCGACCCCGCACGCCCATCTTTTCGAGCAGTTCGAGCAGCACTTGGCGGGCAACGCCGCCGTCGGTTGGCTCGCCGTCTTCGGTAAACGTGTCCGCTGCAACCGTGTCAGGGGCATCGACTTCTTCCACCGTTGGGGGGTCTTCTTCCACCGGGTCGGGTGCTGGCGGACGCAACAGCTTGAGCCGCACCCGCGCCGGGCGTGAGCCAATGCCGAACACGCCGCGTGCAGGTTCTTCGAGCACTTCTACGATGACATCGCCTGGGGTTACGCCCAGGGCTTCGATGCCGCTGGCAACAGCATCATCTACCGTACTACCGGTAAATTCATGCGGTTCGTTCATGATTAAATCCTTTTTTAAGAATCGAGTACGCTCAATTTATTTACTCTGCGAGCGTGCGCGCATCTTCTTCGACTTACGCTTCTCGGCTTTGCTGCTGATTGTGCCACCGTTGGCACTTTCTGCAACGGGCGTTGCTTTGCCGCTGACTATGCTCGGCGCGTCTTCTTCCTCGCCTCTGCCGATTAACTGCCCCCATTTCGCCTTACCCATAAGCGTATACTGCACAATGCCGACGACGTTAGAGACGACAAAGTAAATGGACAACCCAACGGAGAATGACAGCGAGAAGAACGCGAACATGATAGGCATAATCGTCGTCATGGTACGTGTCATCTGCTGCGCTTGGTCCATCTGTCCATCTTCATTTGGCTTGGGCGTGGGCAAGGTCAGCTTGGATTGCAGCCAAGTCGTGACGAATACCAACGCCGGGAAGATCAGCGCATAGGTCGGGTTGAGCGTGGGCGAGAGCGTTAAGTCCATGCCTGCCCACATATTTTGTAGCGGCACGAGATCGCCCAAATTCGGGATTAAAAAGCGCCCGGAGAGATCGACCACTTGATAGGGCGAACTCGCTAACCCATAGATAATCGCCTGATATAGCGCAATCAAAATGGGCAACTGGATGAACAACGGCAGACACCCACCTAGCGGGTTCACACCGGCTTCACGGAACAGCTTCATCTGTTCCTGTGCCAGCTTTTCGCGGTCGTTCTTATACTTTTCCTGCAACTTTTTGATCTGCGGTTGGATCTCTTGCATCTTTGCGGTGGACTGCTGCTGACGGATCAACAGCGGCGACGTTGCCAACCGAATAATGATCGTTAACACCACAATTGCCAGCACGGTATTGTTGCCAAAAACGCTATACAACAAGGCTAGAACAGTGATGAGCGGGTTTACAATTAGTGTCTCAAACATCGTTAATTACCTTCCGCTATCACGAGGGGTATGTCCAACGTGGCGCACCATCCAAGGTAAAAGCCACGAGAATACGACTTTGGTTGACGGTGCTTACGAGCACGAGGGCTTCGTCATCTTCGTTACTCGGCAACAAGATCATATCCGACAATACTTCGTCACGTACATCTTGCCGGGTGAACTCGGTGCCATCAGTACGACGCAACCAGACCACCTCACCGTCACGCGAGGCGACGATAACGAAGTCTTCCGTCACAATCGGCTTGGAACGGATGCCGCCAGAGTCGATATTTGTTACCCATAGCTCATTAAAGCCACCTTCGCTGATGTCCAGCGCGTAGACATTCCCGGCGAGGTCGGCTGCATACAGCACTCCATCGACGACTTTGGGCGCACCCCATACCCAATCACGGGCTTCGTATTGGGTTAAATCGTCACTTTCTAATCCGTCGAAGTCCAACGGTATCTCGTAGATTGTACCGCCAAATGTACCGATGTAAAAACGGGCTGCGGCCATATCGACTTCGTTAATGGTGACATCTTGCCCAGTTTCGTCGGTGAAGTCGGTTGTGCCGCTGCCATCGTAGAGCGTCAACGGGGCGGCTATCGCACCATCAAGTTCGATGATGGCTTCTTGGGTGCCGTTTTCCGCATCTAGGCGGAAGATGTGATGATCCATCGTGGGCACATAGAGTGAGCCATCAAGCACGGATGGGGTCGCCCAGATGCCGCGCTCTGTCTCGAATTCCCACACGAGCGAGAGGGTGCGGTCGAGGCGTTCCCGGCGTGCGTCGTCATCGTCACGATCCCAACCGGACTCAAAAACGCCCTTGTTGTAGGCGGCGATGTTGTTTTGGCTAAACGGAATGTAGAGGCGGGTATCGTCCTCGGCAATATTGGCGACTACATGGCCGGGGAGTTCTACAAAAGGCGGTTCTTGGGTCACGCAGGAGCCTAAGACTGTCGCAAAGCAGGCGCGGTCATAATTGACCACCATCAGGCGGTTATTGTAATCCGCGACGATCATCAATTGCTCGTCGTCACCGTCCGCGTTCGGCACGAAGATCGGCGCGGTGAAGAATTCGCTGCCCAGGTCGCTGTTTTCGATGCGCCATAAGCCTTCGGCCTCAGCATTGTTGCTGGTCTCGGCGAAGTCTTCGGTAATGATGTAACCATTGACACGGCTTATAAGGGTCATCTGATCTTCGTATGCAACCATCAGGTTGCCATCAGCAATGGACACATCCGCCCAACTGACCCCATCGCGGCGGCTGCACCCGGCGATAATCACCAGTACAGCAGATAGCAGAAGTGTTAAACGTATTGGTCGTCTCGTCATGACGCTTTCTTTTTCTTTCCCTTCTTGGGTGGCACGGGGTCATAACCGCCACGCGCGAATGGATTACAGCGGAGTATCCGGCGTAATCCCATCCACGTACCGCGAAAGAACCCGTGAATTTCGATGGCTTCGTAGGTATATTGCGAACACGTCGGTTCGTAGATGCACGATGGGGGCAAAAGAGGAGAAATGCGCTTTTGGTAGAAGCGAATGAGGCGTAAGCCTATCCATTTAAACATCGTTTAGTCCTCAAGCAACTGCGCACGGAGCAATGTCTCGTGTAAGGCGGTTTGGATGGTCGCAAAGGGTGCCTGCATGATAGGGTGTCTTGCGATGATGATAACATCATACCCTGGCCGCAGATGATGATGCGTCAGGCGCACCGCTTCGCTCAGTTGGCGGCGTATCCGGTTGCGTTTGACAGCGTTGCCCAACCGCTTCGACGTGATAAATCCATAGCGGTTATGATCGAGCGCATTGGGTGCGACGCTTAACACAAACAGCGGATGTCGCTTGACGCGGCCTTCTTGCCGCAACCGGGCGAAATCCGCCGGATGTTTAAGGCGTAACCGCTTGCGTAAAGCCATAGCGCAACCCGGCGCAGCGTCTTGTGGCTGCGCCTTCTCCTGCATGATGCCCCTAGCTGGCGTTCCAGTTGGTCTTCTTCACATGGTTCGGGCTGGTCGCCAGGTTATGACGGCCACGGGCACGGCGGCGCTTTAAGATGTTGCGCCCCCCGCGTGACTTGCTGCGTGCACGAAAACCATGCACACGGGCACGGCGGCGAATTTTCGGTTGATATGTTCTTTTCGTAGACATTGACAAACCTCGTCGTTTGCTTGATTTTCCATTGAAGTAACAAAAGAATAGTATAACGGAGAGCCGGGTGAGCGTCTAGACTCGTATTGGGCGCTTTCGGTAGAATATAACCTTTCAAAACGTGGACTGAAAGACAATACCTTATGGATTTTGTACAGACGATCGCGCAATCGCTCGACCTCAAACCGGGGCAAGTGACCAATGCGATTGAACTTTTAGACGAAGGGAATACCCTGCCGTTTATCGCACGGTATCGCAAAGAGCGCACCGACAGCATGGACGAGATACAACTGCGTGAGCTACAGACCCTCTTGGAGCGACTGCGCACGCTGGAAAAACGCCGCGAGACGATCCTCGCCGCCATTGAGGAGCAAGGCAAGCTCACGCCGGAGCTTAAAAAGGCCATCACCGCAGCGGATACGCTCACGGCGCTGGAAGACCTGTATCAGCCCTATAAACCCAAGCGGCGCACCCGTGCTAGCATCGCCCGCGAACGCGGCCTTGACCCGCTGGCGCAGATGATGCTCACGCAGACCCGCGACAAGCGCAGCGCGGACGTAATCGCCGTTGATTATGTGACCGATGAAGTGCCGACAAGCGCCGACGCGCTCGCCGGGGCGCGGGACATTGTGGCGGAGACGATCAGCGATGATCCACAAATTCGCGGTACTGTCCGCGAGAAGGTCTTGCGCTATGGGCGGCTCATCAGCCAGCAGACCAAAGATGCCGACGACCCCAAAGGCGTTTACAAGACTTATTATGATTTTTCGTATCGGGTGGGGTCGGTGCGCCCGCATCAGGTTTTAGCGATTAATCGTGGTGAAGCAGAAAAGGTCTTGCGGGTGAAGGTCGAAGCGGAAGAACGCGATTGGCTCGACCCGATAACCCGCGCCTATCGTGCGGATGGGCGTTCGCCCTTTGCGGAGCATTTGACGTTGGCGATACAAGATGCCGCCAAGCGGTTATTGCTCCCGGCCATTGAGCGCGATGTGCGCCGCCAACTGACGGAGGATGCCGAAGAACACGCCATTACCGTCTTCGCGCAAAACTTACGCGGCCTGCTCAACCAACCGCCGTTGGCCGGGCAAGCGGTCATCGGGCTTGACCCGGCGTATCGCACCGGGACGAAGGTCGCCGTCATTAATGCGACGGGCAAGGTATTACATACGACGACCGTCTACCCCCATGCGCCACAAAATCGCTGGCGCGAAGCCTTGCATATGCTCATGGGCTTGCTGGAACAGTTCAACGCGACCTTGATCGCCATTGGCAACGGCACCGCCTCCCGCGAGACGGAAGCCCTCGCCGCCGAGCTTACCCGCGAGCGTGACGACGTGCATTATCTGATCGTCAACGAAGCCGGGGCGAGTGTGTATAGTGCGTCACCGTTGGCCGGGCAGGAACTCCCGGATATGGATGTCTCCTTGCGTGGGGCGGTGAGCATCGCCCGCCGTGTACAGGACCCCTTAGCGGAGTTGGTCAAAATTGACCCTAAATCAATCGGCGTGGGTTTGTATCAGCACGATGTCAACCAGAAACGCCTGAGCGAAACGCTGGAAAGCGTCGTTAGCAGTGTGGTGAACAACGTCGGCGTTGATCTCAATACTGCGTCATCGGCCTTGTTGACGCATGTCAGCGGTATTGGCGATAAGCTGGCAAAGACCATCGTCCAACACCGCGAGCAGATCGGCCAGTATCCCAACCGTAAGGCGCTAAAGGATGTCAGCGGTTTGGGGCCAAAGGCGTTCGAGCAGGCGGCGGGCTTCTTGCGCGTGCGTGAGAGCGATAATCCGCTGGATGCCAGCGCCATTCACCCGGAAAGTTACAAAGTGGCGCTGGGTGTGCTCAAGCGAGCCAAGCTCAAGCCAGGAACACCCCCCGCCCAGCGCGTGGAAGCGTTGCGCCATCTGCGGGATACAACGGGCTTGGCGCGGTTGGCCGATGATCTCGAGACGGGTATTCCCACACTGACGGACATCTTCGAGCAGTTGGTGCGCCCTGGGCGTGATCCGCGTGAGGACATGCCCAAGCCACTCTTGCGCAGTGATGTGCTGAAGATGGAAGATTTGCAATCCGGCATGGTGCTCACCGGGACGGTGCGCAACGTGGTTGACTTCGGCGCGTTTATCGACATCGGC
>DAOTTT010000346.1:0-10143 GCA_034437635.1 Anaerolineae bacterium
GCGGGTTTTGTCGTTGATGAACTTTTCGTAATCAGCGGGGTCGTCGCTTGTTACGAAATGCGTTTTGATCCCTAAACGGCTGAGTGTGTACTTAAGCAGAGTATAACTACCGCCATACAGGGCGCTGGTGGCGATGATCTCATCCCCGGCCTGGGCTAAAGAGAGGAAGGTGATAAGCTCTGCCGATTGCCCGGATGATGTGACAATTGCGCCAACACCGCCTTCCAGATTGGCGAGTCGTTCTTCAAACGCGCCGTTGGTGGGGTTCATGATGCGCGTGTAGATGTTGCCCGGTTCCTTGAGGGCGAACAAGTCCGCCGCATGTTGTGTATCACGGAATTGGTAAGAAGTCGTTTGGTAGATGGGGACAGCACGCGAACCAGTGGTGCCTTCTGGTGTATACCCGGCGTGGAGCGCGTTCGTCTCGAACTTGAATTCGCGGTCGTTGTTATCTTGTGTCATATCTATTCCCTGTTGTATTTTTGCTTGTCGTTAAGTTATCGCTATTTAAGCGTTAACTGCTAAAGTTTGCGCATCGAATTGAGCGCGGTCTTGCTGCAAAGTCCATACGCGCATATCAACCGCTTGGCCCTTTTCTACAGATGTAATGATGTAGATAAAGTTGGGCAGCGCGTGTTCCCGGTCATATTCTGACGGGATGGCGGGTGAATCGGGATGGCTGTGATAATAGCCAATGAGTGTTAGGCTGCGTTCATCGGCTTCGTCTTCCATCTGCATCCAATTTTGCGGTGTCATGGCGTACCGATGATATTGTTCTTCCGTCTCGAAGACGTTTTCAACTTTGATTACGTCGAGGACTTCGGCTTGATCCCCTTGGACATTGCCTAACAAGAAGCCGCCGCCTTCGTTGGGGTAGGCACTTTGCATCTGCTGGAAGATGGTTTGTTGTAAGCTAAATGATAAATTGACGATCACTTGTATTCTCCCAAATAAACAAAAAAGCCAACCGTCTGGGACGATTGGCTTGTGTTTGCGTGTGCTTGTGAGCAACTAGCGATGCGATATGCGCAAGCGGTCAAACGTCCTATTGGGCGCGACAGTGTTCATCATACACATGCACATACAGTTGTTAATCGCGAACATTGCAGTTTAACTCCTGTTTTCAACTGTGCGAAAGCGTACCACGCTTTTCGATATGATGCAAGCATTTTAGCCAATACTTAATCTTTAGACGTTGTTAGGTGTATGGTAGGATGATATAATTTCATAGTGATAAAAAATGCAATTTACATCGCTCAAAAGCCTGTATAGGCTTTTATTGTGTCTCTTAATAAATTAAATGAATAGGAGCTATCAATGTCAAAAGGTGGTTTAGAAGGTGTTGTCGTTGCTGACGTGACAACAAGTCTTGTAGACGGTGCAAACGGCAAGCTGATTTATAGCGGCTACAGCATCGAAGATTTGGCCGCCAATGCACTGTTTGAAGAAGTGATCTTTTTGCTGTGGAATGTGCGCCTGCCTAACGCTGACGAACTGGAGACCTTGCGCAGGCAAATCGCAACTGAGGCCAAGCTCCCGGCAGATATTGTCAGCATGATGAAGGCGCTGCCCAAGGATGCTAACCCAATGGCTGTCCTTCGCACCGTTGTTTCCGCATTGGCGCACTATGACACTGACGCGGAAAACCTGACCGATAAGGAAGTCGCTACACGTAAAGCGACACGCCTCGCCGGGCAGATCACCGCAGCAACCGCTGCTTGGATCCGCATTCGTGGCGGTAATGATCCGGTTGACCCGAACCCGGACTTCAACTTGGCTCAGAACTTTGTTTATATGATGTCCGGCGACAGCAATCTTGACGAAACCGCTGTTGATGGCATCAACGCTTACCTGGTGCTGCTGGCCGAGCATGGTATGAACGCCAGTACATTCTGTAGCCGTGTTGTGACGGCTACCGGTAGTGACATGCACAGTGCCGTTGTCGGTGCTATCGGCACGCTCAAAGGCCCGGCACATGGTGGCGCGAACACCGAAGCCATGAAGATGTTCTTGGAAATCGGTGAGCCGGAAAACGTCGAAAAGTGGTTCAACGACAATGTCAAGAACGGCGACCGCCGCATCATGGGTATCGGTCACCGCGTGTATAAAGCGCCGGATCCCCGCGCTGGGGTGTTGTTTGACCGCGCTAAGGCACTGGCCGAAGCAACAGGTAACACCAAGTGGTTCGAGATCGCCAAGAACTTGGCTGATGCTGCTCGTGCTGATGAATACTTCATCGAGCGCGACCTGTACCCGAACGTGGACTACTACAGCGCGATCATGCTCTATACCCTGGGTATTGATCTCGATATGTTCACGCCGCTGTTTGCTATGGCGCGTATTGCCGGTTGGTCGGCTAACATCATCGATCAAATGGGTGGCCGTCTCATCCGTCCGCGTGCAAACTACGTCGGGCCGAAAGACCTGAGCTGGACACCTGTCGGCGAACGCTAAACACGATGTTAGACAAAAAAGCTCCGCATTCGTGGAGCTTTTTTGATTTCTGATGCGGTCGAATATGTTACCATTGTAAAGATAGACTGCGATCAGAGAAAAACAATGACCAGAATCACACAACAAGACGACAATGCGCTCGCCCAAGTGCAGGACTTGACGTTTAACTTTCTGTTGGCTTTGCCAGGGCGTGCCGGGAGCCGCCATACCCAACGCGCTTACTTCCGCTGGATTGATACATACCTGGTGGATAACGCCGGAATGCAGCCGACAAAAAGCGATGCACGGGTGCATCGTATGCAGGCGCTCCCCGTGAGAACTTTGGTGCCCTTGCTCAATGCGTCGATGCTGCGGGCGTGGCTTGGACGTTTGATGCAAAACGGACATGGCAAGCAAGGTTTAGATCAAGCGCGGGCGGCGGTGGTCACTTTGAGCGATTTAATGGCAGAAGCTGAATTGCTCGATGACCGAACCGCCGCATCTTTGGCGCGGGTGCGTCCGCCGCGTGCGGAAGACGGCCAGCGTCCAGGGCGTTGGCTGAGTCTGGATCAAATCAAGGCGTTGATCTACGCCGGTAGTAACATCGCTACAAGTACGCATCAACAAGCGCGGAATGCGGTTGTGCTCAACATGCTGTGTACGATGGCCTTGCGCCGCGAGGAACTTTCCGTTGCCCGTTGGGGCGATCTGTCCATCCAGAATAATCGTGTTGTCTTGCGGGTACATGGTAAGGGGCGGCGGATGGCGATTATCGACGTGCCTAAACCGGTCATCCGTGCGCTGGATACATGGCGGCGATTGGTAGAACCTGATGACCCCCACCCCCCGCCGGAAACATCAATTGTTAGACGCATCTGGAAGGGCGGGCGCATCGCGGATGATGGCCTGTCGCCAGATGGAATATGGCTGATTATCAAAGAAGCGGCAGCTCATGCGGGTATCGGTCATGTCGCCCCGCACGACTTGCGGCGGTCGGTGGCGGGTGCGCTGCAAGAATCAGGCGTAGCCATCGACACAATCAGCCGATTACTGCGACATAGTAACATCGCCGTGACGGAAAAATACCTCAGCCGCTTACCCCACGTCAACGAAGGGGCGGTCTTGATGAGCGACGCGCTCGGCATGAGCGACGATTGGCCTGGGTTTGAGTAAGCCTATATAAACGTGAAGAACAGCAGAATGATGTTTGTAGTGATCTGCGCGATCCAAGCGGCGGCGAGGCCGTTGCGGTCGCGCACATACCCATATGATGTGTTAACCATTGCCAAAATTACACCCATGATGAGCGGGTATGGTCCGGCGTTAATCAACGGGAAGAACAACACCAAATTCCAGATTGTGGCGATGATGGCGACTTCCCAGAAGGTGCGCGTCTCCTGCAAAATGCCACGAAAGAACAATGTTTCTCCCATTGGCATGATAAACACCAACAATGCCAACACCGTCCCCGGTTTGAGATCTGGGAAGATACGCATACTGATGTCATCCAGTGCGCCGCTGCCAAAGGCCAATACTGGAATGCCCAGGATGAGGCCAAAGGCCAAACCCCAGGCGAGATTTTCCGGTTTTTCTTCCGTAATGCGCGGGAAGTTGCCGATGAGCCACGCTAAGACACCGAACCCGGCCAATAACCCCCATGTGAGCGTATACCGTAAATCAGCATCGGTATTGGCAAGGGGCATCAAGCCGACACTCACCGCCCCGGCGATGAGCAAGCCAAACAGCGGATCATTACTGCCGCGATACCGTTGTTCGTAGTTTTCTAGCATATTCTCATCGTCGCTTGGGATGTCGTCATCAATGACTTCGGTTTCTTGGTCATCGTAAATGATCGGGTCTTCCGGCGCATCATCATAAGTCATCAGCCGAGCAATTCCTTAAATGCCATAATCGTCTGTTGGGCGCGTTCCGCCGTGATCCAGTAATGGGTCACGATACGAAAGGTGCGGGTGTGCCCTGGGTACAAGCTCAATTTAATCTTGTAGGTATCCCACAGTGCATCCATAAATGCCTGTGGGCTGAGTTTAGCGTCTTCCAACAGATCAAAAAAGACGAAATTTGTGTGCTGGCTTATGATTTTGATGCCGAGTAGGTTTTTGATCGCTTCGCCAATCATCTTGGCATGAGCATGATCGTCTTGCAAGCGTTCGGTCATTGTGTCGAGTGCGACTAAACTGGCTGCGGCGATAATCCCGGCTTGGCGCATCCCGCCACCGAGTACCTTACGGGTACGGTGCGCCTCTTTGATGAACGCTTTATCGCCCACCAAAATCGACCCAACCGGCGCACACAGTCCTTTGGACATGCAAAATGTCATGCTGTCGGCTTCGGCGATGAGGTCTTTGGCGCTGGTATCCAGAGCGGTGGCGGCGTTGAAGATACGTGCCCCGTCAATGTGTAGCTTAAGATTATGTTGACGTGCTATCGCGGCGACTTGATCGGTGTAGTCCTTGCTGATGGGCACACCGCCCACTGTACCCTGGGTGTTTTCCAGGCAGACAAGCTTAGTACGAGGGAAGTGTTCGTTATCAATCCGCACGGCATGGTCGATGTCATCTAAGCTCAGGGTGCCGTCTTCGTGAACAGGGATTGTGTGCGGATGCACGCCGCCTAGTGCCGCGATACCCCCGGCTTCGTACTTAAAAATATGTGCTTTATCCCCCAAGATGACCTCATCCCCACGCCCGCAATGGGTGAGGACAGCGATCAAGTTGCCCTGGTTGCCGCTGGTCACGAGTAAAGCGGCCTCCTTGCCGAGCATATCCGCAGCACGCTCTTGCAGTTTATTGACAGTGGGGTCTTCGCCATATACATCATCGCCAACCGGGGCGGTGGCGATGGCTTCGCGCATTTGCGGCGTAGGCCAGGTTACGGTGTCACTGCGTAAGTCGATAATATTCATTTTTTACCTTTGTGCGATCTCGTGCATAAAGTGCATTGATGTATCAATCCCCCGCGAGAACATCGTGAGATGGAAATGCTCATTGGGGCCGTGTGCGCCGTCCGTGTTCAGGCCAAAGCCCATCAGCACGACGGGCAAGCCCAAAATCTGCTGGAAATCTGCTACAACGGGGATACTGCCCCCTTCGCGCATAAAGACCGGATCTTTGCCCCACACGTTAGCATAAGCTCGCATTGCTGCTTGCATGGCGGGTGTATCGAGTTCGATCAAGGCGGGGTGACCGCTTCCTTTAAGGCGGTGGACATCGACGCGCACGCTGGGCGGGGTGATGGCTTCCACATGCGCTTTAATCGCGTCGAAGATTTTATCGGGGTCTTGGTTGGCGACCAAGCGGCAGGTGATCTTGGCGAAGGCTTTCGCCGGGAGGACGGTCTTTACGCCTTCGCCATAGAAGCCGCCCGCCATCCCGTTGATTTCCAGCGTGGGACGTGCGCCGATACGCTCGCTAATGGTGAACTCCGGCTCGCCCCAGGGTTGGGGTGCGCCGCTGCGGTTCGTCCATTCTTCCTCGGTGACGGCGGTCTTCTTGAGTTCAACCCGTTCTTCATTCGTGAGCAATACCACGTCATCGTAAAAGCCAGGGACGCTCACACTGCCATCGGTGTTATGCAACTGCGCGACGATTTCCGCGAGAGCTTGCACGGGGTTATGCACAGCACCGCCATACATACCGCTGTGCAAATCCTTAGAAGGCCCTTGTACCTCAATTTCCAGTGCAGTGAGTCCGCGCAAGGCATAGACGATGCTCGGTTGGTCTTCTGCGACGATGCCACTGTCCGAAATAATGCACACATCAGCGGCTAGTTTGTCCTTGTGTGCTTCAACAAAAGGTGCGAGATGAGGGGAACCGATCTCTTCTTCGCCTTCAATGATGAACTTTACATTGACGGGCAATGCGCCTTCCGCTTGGAGCAAGGACTCCACCGCTTTGACATGCGTAAACGCTTGGCCTTTGTCGTCGGTTGCGCCACGCGCATAAATTTTGCCGTCAATCTCTACTGGCTTAAAGGGGTCTGTATCCCATCCGTCTTCTATAACGGCGGGTTGTACGTCATAGTGTCCATAAATGAGCACGGTTGGCGCATCGTCAGCATGGAGCCAATCCCCGTATACGACAGGATGCCCCTCTGTTTCCATAATAGCGACATTTTCAATCCCGGCACGACGCATGTTATCGGCCAGCCACTCGGCGGCCTCCCGCACAGCGCCGGCACGCTCTGGGTCAGTGCTAACACTCGGAATGTTCAACAAGTCGAATAACTGCTGGCGAAATTCCCTGGCGTTATCTTTCGCGTATTGTAGTGCATTCTGCATAAATCTCTCCTTAGTTTATAGAATATCCATCAGCCATGCCTGCTCAGGATCGTATCCAATGCAGATGCGATCGGCGATGCCGTCGTAACGTGCATGGATTTTGTCTTTTAGTTGATCCGGCGGGGCGATGATGGCGATTTCGTCTAACATCTCGTCGCTGATCTCTTTCCACATCGTATCCCATTCGCCATTACGCGCCATTTTACTCAGCTTTTCATGGGTAGCGTGCCAACCGTGCGTGTCTAACACGACGCGATAGGACGGCGTACTGGCATAAAAGGCGATGCGCGACTTAGTGGCGATGGTCTGCTTTTGGATTTCTGCTTCACTATGACCGCTGACGATGAAAATAGGCACGACCAATTCAAATGATGTGTCCGTTTTGCCGCTTTTCTTACGGCCTGCTTCCACATTGCTGATGACGACTTCTTTTAAATACTGCGTCGTGTGGAAGCCGTGCGCGTGCAACCCTTGGCATACTTCCCCGGCAAGTTGACAATTCTTCTCGTTGACTCCGGCAATGTAAATTGGAATATCGGCATTGGCGATAGGCTCCGGGGTGAAGAAAGGTGTCATCAAGCTAAATTGATAATGCTCACCGTCGTATTTAAGCGGTGTGCCATTTTGCCAGGTATCCCAGATGGCACGCAACGCTTCGATATATTCGCGCAGGCGATTAGCTGGATCCGACCAGGGCATACTAAAGCGTTTGCGGATGTGTGCTTTAACCTGTGTGCCCAAGCCCAACATAAAACGCCCATCGGATTGATCCTGTAAATCCCATGCGATATTGGCAATCGTCATCGGGCTACGGGCAAAGGCGACCGCAATCTGTGTGCCGATGTGTAAGCGGTTGGTCACATGCGCCGCTAGCGTCAGCGGTAAAAACGGATTATGGGCGACTTCTGCCGTCCACAAGGCATCAAACTGTCGTCGCTCAACATTGCGGGCGAAATCTGCTGCATGTTTGAGCTTATCCGGGAATACGGTTAAATCTATTTTCATCTTAAAAAGCCCTTTTCTTTTAGTAAACAGTTATCAGTTTTTAGTGGATAGCCTTGATCTTTAATGGCCGGAATAGCGTTTTGATGTCTAGCCCAGATGCTAAAAGATCAAAAACTGAGCACTAAAAACCAAAAACTAACCGCTGGTTTCTTTTTTTGACTATCGGTTAAGATTGTAGCAATTGCTAGTGCAATCGTACACAGACCGATATAATCGGACTTAAACCAATTAAAGCACAAAGGCAAATTATGTCTGAGCAGTCCATCCCCCAAAACCTCAGCCCGGCGCATCTTCAAGCGCTTTGGCAGATTACCGGTGCTATGAATTCCAGCTTAGATTTTAACATCGTGCTCAACAACATCATGGATGCTGTGATGCAGTTAACCAACTCACAGCGGGGCTTTCTGATGGTCGCTGATGATGACGGTGAACTGAGAACGCTGGTTATCAAAGGTGTTGACGGGGCTACACTAGAAGAAGACTATAGCACGACTGTTGTCCGTGAAGTGGTGCGCACGCGCAAAGCGTTGTTGACCAACAATGCGCAGTACGATCAACGGTATCAAGCTGGGCAAAGCATCATCATGCGCGGCTTGCGGGCGATTTTGTCGGTGCCGATGCTGGTTAAAGATCGACTTGTGGGCATTATTTATGTCGATACCTCTATGAAAAGTGGCAGTTTTAGTCAGGCTGATGCTGACTTGCTGATGTCTGTCGCCGGACAAGCGGCTATCGCGCTGGAAAATGCGCGGCTTTATACGGTGGCGGTGGAAAAAGGCCGTATGGAAAAAGAGCTTCAGATGGCAAGCGAAATACAAATGTCGTTGTTGCCATCTGAGATGCCCGAATTTGACGATTACGAAATTGTCCCAATGTGGCAAGCGGCCAGAGAAACAGCCGGTGACTTTTACGACGTATTCCGCTTGAATAATGATCTGGTCGGCGTTGTCATCGCGGATGTGTCGGACAAAGGAGCCGGTGCAGCGTTGTTTATGGCGGTTGCTCGCACAATGATTCGTAGTAATGCCTTTGTAGGGCTGTCCCCAGTGGAGACAATCCGCAGAACCAACGATCTGATCTTGGAAGATGCCGAAAGCGGGATGTTTGTCACCGTTTATCATAGCCATTTGCTGCGGGATGGTAAGACCATCCACGTTAACGCCGGGCATAACCCGCCTTTAATGTATCGCTCTCAAACGGGCGAAGTGGACTTCTTGCCGCGTGGTGGTCGTGCGGTGGGGTGGTTTCCTGATAATCCTGTAGAAGCGATAGAAGTGGATATGCAACCGGGTGATGTCATCGTCTATTACACGGATGGCGTGACAGAAGCGGAAAACCCTGATGAAGAACCGTATGGCGAAGAGCGTTTGATTACCATCATCCAACAATTTGCAGAGCAATCTGCCCAGGCATTAATGAACGCAATCATGGCGGATGTCAACGCATTTTGCCAGGATGCCGCTCAATTTGACGACATGACCTTAGTTATTGTGCGTTATACAGGCTGAATCTTGTAAATTGTGCAAAACTGGTGTTGACTTTGTGCAATGTGACTGATATATTTCCCGTCGCTCTACAGCAACAAACATCTTATCAACACAAGAATGACAGCGATCAGACGGTTGACTAAGTAGACGGTTTGACACGCAAGTCCAAAATGTTCTTGCAAAAAGGGAGTTGACGTAGGCAGGCTGAAGTGATAGACTGAAGTCATGCTAATGAGAGAGCAAAATTTAACAAGTCAAACAAGATAGAGCAGATTGCTGAGCCAACCAGGGCGTAGCAGTCTGGGGTTGGACAGCGTGACAACGGGTTGCCTGTTGGCGGATCCGAAAAGGACGCGCGGTTTACGTCTCTACGTAACCAACCAAACTCTAGGGTTGAGGAAGTCGAAAAAGAAGTCCTTGACAAGTTAGAGCGGGGTTGGTATTATCTTGTTACGCTCGATCAAGAGCGGCCTGTCCGAGAGGATGGGCAAAAGCACATTAACAGTAGAACAGTGATGACAGAAGCACTCGACAATTCGATGGAGAGTTTGATCCTGGCTCAGGATGAACGCTGGCGGCGTGCCTAACACATGCAAGTCGAACGAGAAGGTTCACTTCGGTGGAACGGAGAGTGGCGCACGGGTGAGTAACACGTAGGTCATCTACCTTGGAGAGGGGGATAACGCACCGAAAGGTGTGCTAATACCGCATAAGCTCCCACCCTGTAGAGGGGTGCGAGAAAAGCTAAGGCGCTCCAAGATGAGCCTGCGGCCCATCAGCTAGTTGGTAAGGTAAAAGCTTACCAAGGCAACGACGGGTAGGGGGCCTGAGAGGGTGACCCCCCACACTGGGACTGAGACACGGCCCAGACTCCTACGGGAGGCAGCAGTGAGGAATATTGCGCAATGGACGAAAGTCTGA
>DAOTTT010000347.1:0-4426 GCA_034437635.1 Anaerolineae bacterium
AGTTGTGACATGCAACATCGGCACGCTCACAAACGGCGCGAACAGCATTCACACCGTCACCGTCCAGACCGTCGCCGCCGGGACTGCCGTCAACAATGCCGCCGTCACCAGCACCACGCAAGACCCCAACGGCGGCAATAACGCCGCGTCCGCCTCGGTTACAATCAATCCGCCCACTGTAGATTTAGCCATTTCACAACGCTTTTTGAATGATCCGCCCAGCAGCGGCGAAATTGGGGGCATCACCATAGGCGGCGGCAGTGGGGGCGGAGTCTATCACCACGAAATCACAGTGACCAACAACAGCGCCAACACCGCCACTGGAATCACAATCGCCCACACGGATAACCGCACGGGCGAGACATTGACGCTTGTCAGCGGCAACGGCAGTTATGATATTCCGTCGCAAACGTGGACATTACCCAGCCTCGGCGCAGGATTGACCGAGACGCTTCTGCTGCGCGTGGATGCACCCCGTAGCAACGATGCGACCATCGATCATACGGCCAGCATCACCGCCATAGACCAAACAGACACAGACACCGGGAATAATGCCGTCAGTGGTAGCATCACGTATACAGAAAACAGCGTCACACTCAGCTTTACGCCCTATGGCGGCCCCACACCAGCGGAAAACGACACCTTTACGCGACAAGTCGTTATCGCAAACTATCTTGATGGGAACCTGACCAACCTCACCGTGAGCATACCCGTCCCGGCGAACACGACCTTTGTCAGCTTTATCGCCAGCACAGGCACATATAGCGGCGGCACCTGGACGATCCCGACGATTAACGCCGCTGGTGCGCCCTTCGTCACCCCGACGACTATCCAGGTTGACATCACCTATAGTGCCAACGTGGGCAGCGCCGGGACAACCGTCACCCACACGGCGACTATCACCGCGCTGGATCAACCCGATGGTGTACCGGGGGACAACAGCGCCAGCGATACAACGGCCATCGCCCCTTAATGGCTGACGCGCTCTTGGGTGTTGCGCACAATGTTGACAATCGTCGTGCGCGGCATCAGGCGTGTGCTAAAAGCCAGCATCTTATTTTGCATCCCCGTGATAATGAACGGCTTACCTGCGAACAAAGCGTCTACACCAGCTTCCGCAACGGTACGGCTGTCCATCAGGCCGTTTTGCACCAGCTTGGACTCCTCCATTGCCGCCCGCGACTGAAAACCGGATTGTGTCGGCCCAGGGCACAGCGCCGTTACCTTCACCCCGGCATCTTTGACCTCATTGGCGATCGCCTCGCTAAAGTGCAGCACATACGCTTTCGTCGCGTAATAGACCGCCATCAATGGCCCCGGTTGAAAGGCCGCCGTCGATGCGACGTTCATCACATACCCACTGCCCCGTGCCACCATATCATTCATAAATAAGTGCGTCAGGTGTGTTAATGTCGTGATGTTGAGTTGGATCATCGCCAACTCTTTGTTTAAATCAAGCTCATGGAACTTGCCATAGCTAGCGAAACCGGCGTTATTCACCAAAACGTCAATTGCCGTACCCTGGAGCGCATCGTAGAGCGCCTGCGGCGACTGCGGATCGGTTAAGTCCATCGGCATGACGCTCGCCTTGATCTTGTGCTTGCCCTCTAACTCATCGGCCAATGCCTTGAGCTTATCCTCACTGCGAGCGACAAGCACTACGTTATAACCTTTTTCCGCAAAAATATGCGCAAAGTCCAGGCCAATACCGCCAGAAGCGCCGGTGATAAGTGCTGTTTTCATAGGGATGTATCCTTTGTGTTTTTTAACTGACTTAAGGTCATTATATACATAAATGACTCAGGGTCAATTAAAATATCATCAGAAAGCGATTTTCTCATTTCGGCACGTATATCCCGCATCGGCTCAAAGCCGATGGCTACACAAACGCTTGTAAGCCCATAAATGGGCTGTGTACTCACTGATTAGCCCGTTTACGGGCGGCGCATACATGCGCGGCGGTGAGCTAGTCCCCGGTTTTGAACCGGGGCAGCGTGTAAATCGCAGCATACCTGAGTAGTTACGTTCAAAGTAGAAAAAGATCCATTATGAACCCCAAAAGACTTGCCAAACGTGCAAAACCGTGTTATGATCGTGTCAATTGTTGGCTTAGTCTAAGGGAGGTGATCAAAGATATGTTAGGTCATAAGGTGGAGGTTCGCCTCTAGGATTACCCTGAAACAGGATTACCCTGAGGGGCGATCCTCGCCAACGTGTGCGCATCTGCGATGTAAGCATCTGCGATGTAAGCATCTGCGATGATGCGAGCAACACACGACAACAAACACCCATAGCTTCGGTTGTGGGTGTTTTCAATTCTCCAGCAAACCCTCTCGCACCGCGACCGCGACCGCCTCGGTGCGGCTCTCTACGCTCAACTTTGCCAAAATCGAACTGACGTCAATTACCACGCGCTAAAGCAGATGGCTTGCCCCTGGCTCCAACGAACCGGAGTTCGCGGAGTCGGTGCTTGTCGAAGTCAGAGACTTCGGGGGACGATTGACTTGCGTCCCATCTCAACAAAGTTCTTGCCTTGTTGAGATACACATCGATAGATGTGGTTACGCTATACAGGGAGTGTGTTTAATGCAGAGCCGACTAGCGTCATATCATCCAACGTACTCAAAAACCCGGCCAACCCTTCGCGCACGACATCATGATCGTCACGAATACAAGTTTTTGCCGGACACTCTGATGATATTATAGGCTTCATTGAGATCGTTGGCGAAAAACAAGTTACGAGTCGCACCTGGCGCGAGCTTTTTGACCAAATTAACAAGCATTTTGGCTCTCTCTGACGCATTGACGACGATTAACAACCGCTGGTTATCCGGCATAGCATCTTGCGCGTACTTCGCCGCATGGAAGAACCGCGATACCATCAAAAAGCCAAAGTCCATAACGATAATCAGATCAACAGAGTGTGCGACGGATTTCATCATCACCGCATTATCTTGGATAACACCGTAACAATCCCCCAAAGTTAAGGGATTGGTATAAGTCTGCCGGATAATCGTCTTTTCGGCGTTTTCCCAATCAATATGATAAGGCATAGCACATAATTCCTTGCGATAATATTTTCAATAATACTTCACCTGTCAGACGATGTGGATATCCTTCTTAATAAATTCATTTTGTTTTCAGACGTTACGGTTTTGTAATGTGCAATTTTGAAAAAGCCCGTCTATAATAGACATTACACCATATTACGTTTGAGGTAAAAGATGAGCGCACCAACCATACAAGCAAATTATGAACAACTCAGTCAAATTGCAGCGACCTTCGACGAAAACGCGGACCTCATTAATCAACAATTGCGCTATGTCATGCAGCAAATTGACCAATGTCGTCAAGGCAATTGGGAAGGCAGTCATGCCGATGCCTTTTACGTCCGCATGGATAACGAAGTGCTCCCCGGTGTGGAGCGCCTGTTCCGCGCATTGGGCGAAGCCAACGATGTCACCAATCAGATTATCCGCATCTTTGAAGCGGCAGAAGAAGACGCGCAGGCGTGCTTCACCTATGGCGAAGGCGGCGGTTCCTCCGCCGGGGGTGGCGGTGTCGGTGGTGCAGCCGGGGGCGGCGCAGTCGGCGCGGGGGTCAGTGCAGCCGCCAGCCGGGGCAACCTCCCGCAGTCACTCAACGGCATTAACGGCCCTGTTGATCGCCCAAGCTGGTTCACACAGACCACGACCCAGGACGGCGGCTTTACCGGCGCTGCCAACGCCGATGTGCTGTACGTCAACGGCATCATGACCGACCCCGCCGGCAATATGGACGGCGTGATGAAAACGTCGGAGATGGTCGGCGGTAGACCCGTCACCGGGCTGTACAACCAGACTGACGGCTTCCTTACCGATATCGGCCAATCCGGTGGCGATCTCATGGATGCGAGTTGGGGGATGCGCCCAGGAGAAAACCAAGCCGTCGTCAGTATGATGGATTGGATCCGCAATAACCCCGATGGCGAGATCTTCGCCCATAGCCAGGGCGGGGCGATCACTGCTGCCGCATTGCAGCGCCTCCATGAACAAGGCTTCGACATCAGCGGCTTAGAAGTCAAGACCTTCGGCGGCGCAGGCTTCGACTTCCCACCAGGGCCTGATTACGACCATTACTTACACGCCCAAGACCCCATACCAATGGGTATTCGTGGCACCTTAGACCCCGGTTCATTGATTACCCATACATTTAACGATGACATCACCATTCTGCCGGATGATGCGCTAAACCCGATGGACTCGCACTATTACCAGAGCTACGCGGAGAACTATTCGGAGTTCTTGCAAGCCGAGCAACAAGGCGAGATCGGCTACCACTTTAATAACGCCGTCGATACGATCGGCCAGGGCGTGAACGACTTCACCGATTGGGCAGGCGATCAAGTGGACAGCGCGACGGATTGGGCAGGTGACCGGGTTGATGA
>DAOTTT010000348.1:0-2803 GCA_034437635.1 Anaerolineae bacterium
CCTATGTATTCGCCCGTAACGTAGCCCTTGCCCTTCGGCATGGCTGAGGCTGGTCAACATGGGCTTACGGTTTCCCGCAAGCCACCCGCTTCAGCGGGTGGTCGTTGACGATGCTGTTTCTCTGTAATTATTCAATATACATTGCCTATTAATTAAGATACCATAGACTCTCAATGCACCCGCAATGGTAAATAAGTACTATCAACTCGTTTAGTCTGGTCTTAGGTAACGATGCTATCATTAGCGCCATTAAAGAAAAACGAGAAAGCAAGCGATGAATAACGTAATCGACGCGAAAAAGTACCCCAAGTTGGCCGCATGGTACAGCGCTACCCGTCCGCGAGTCTTCACCGCGACCTATGTGCCAATGGCCTTAGCCGGGGCCATCGCCATTGATGACGGCGTGTTTCGCATTTTGCCTTTCATCCTGGCGCTGATCGGTACGCTGTTGCTGCAAACCGGGGCGAATCTGGTCAATGAGTATTTTGATTACCGCCGGGGCGCGGACGAACTCAAAGAGGCCGGGCAAGGCATGACCATCAAGGGAAAAGTCCTCAGCCCGCAGGAAGTCGCGGCAGGCGCAGTGGCGACCATCGTCGGCGGCTCGTTGATCGGCCTGTTTCTGCTCTCGCAAAGCGGCCCCCTGCTTTGGATCATCGGCGTGGGCGGGGTACTCGTGGCGATCACCTACACGGCGGGGCCGTTCCCGCTAGCCTATAACGGCCTGGGGGAAGTCGCCGCCGGGGTGTTTATGGGGCCTGCTATCGTGGTAGGAGCCTACTACGTTATGGATATTAACGTCTATTGGGGCTTGGTGTGGGCATCGCTGCCCATCATGTTGATGGTGGCGGCGATTTTGCACGCCAACAACATCCGCGACATGAAAGCCGATGCCGCCGTCAACAAGCGGACGTTAGCCGTCCTCTTTGGGCGCAAAATGGCAAACCACGAGTACACCGCGCTGGTACTCGGCACGTATGCGCTGCTGCCTGTACTCGTCTTGCTGGCAATTGTGCCCGTCACCACGTTGATCGCATTCATCACCCTGCCGGAAGCGTGGGCGCTCACGCGCATTTACTACACCACCGATGAAGTCCCGATGATGCACCAAGCCCAAGGACGCACCGCCCGTTTACATGGCCGCTTTGGCTACTTAATGGCGCTCGGTTGGTTGGCGTGGGTGGTCGTCACCTCTATAACCTGATTCAAACAAGCTACAGCAGCCGTTTGTGTTACGCTGTGCATAAAGTAAGTGCTGCTGGAGTGTGTTATGTTGATTGCGAATAATCCAGTTTATACCGTGCGCTGGCTGGATGTCGAGAAGACTATCATCGCCTGTACCATCCATAGAGAATGGGATTGGGACATGGCATATGATGTGATGACCCTGATGAACGAACAATGCAAAACCGTAGAACACGGCGTTTATAGCATATTTGAGTACGACCACCCAGGGTATACGGTGCCTAAAGGCTCAATGCTGCACAATGCACGGCGCATTCTTAAGATCGACAGCCCCAACGACGAACGCTATTACTTCATCGGCCTCAACGCTTTCGTCAAGCGGATGCTAGCGATCACCTCTAAGGTCTACGGCCTTGAGCGCACCGTGCGCCGCATCCACGTTGTGGATACGCTAGACGATGCGCTCAAGGATATTGTCGCACACAAAGCCTCAAAATCTTAGATCAACCCCAGTTGGGCTTCCGCAGCGCGGGCGGCATCGTCCACCATGCCCAGTTGACTAAAGATAGACATTACATGCTGGAGCTTGCGGGCGGCAGTCGTCCGGCGGCCACGCTGCCCCAAGCTGATCGCTTGCGCGAACATCGTCCGGGCGATTTCCGCTTGTGCATCGAGTTCTTTAAAAGCGTTCATCGCCTCGCGGAAGTAGTCGTCAGGGCTAGCGGCGTAGTCGTCGTCCGGCACGCCCCCCAGCGCGGTGATGACTTCCGCAATGGTGCGGTTGGCATAGCCGCGTAGGATCGGATCCCCGGTACTATTCGCCAGGCGCAGCGCCTCAACCGCGTTTGACCAGGCGCGTTGATGTTCGCCAGCCCGCAGGTAGATCACCGCTTTGCCGTAATAAATCTCACTGAGCATCCGCCCGTGTGATTGCCGGTTGGAGTCGGTATCCAGCGGCCATTGATCCGCCAGGGCAAAGCCCGCGTTCAACACGCGATAGGCTTCTTTATCCTGCTTGAGCGTGACCAAGACCAGCCCCTCGTTAACGGTGGCGATAGTCTGCGCGGTGAGGCTATCGTACTTGGCCGCGATGCGCTGCGCAGATTGGAATAGACGAACAGCGCGAGAAAAATTGCCTTTAAAGCGGTAGTTCTCGCCCTGGTTAAGTTCGATGATCCCGGCACGGCGCTCGTTGCCTGCCGTCATAAATAAGCGGTGGGCGCGTTCATTGTGATGGATGCTCGTCTCTAAATGTCCGCGAATGTGATACACATAGGCCAGCAGTTGCTCCGCACGGCCTTGATCTACCAAGTGATTTTCCGTATGGGCTTCTTGGCTCATCTGTGTGAGCGTCGCCAAGACTTCCTCTACAGGGCGTTGTCCGCCTTCCCATTGGGCGAGCAGTTCCATGCAGCGGGTGTTAAATTCGGGTGTCGGTTCTGGGGCGGCCTGATCAGTGGCAACCATAAGGCATCCTTTGCACTTAAAACGTTGTGATATAATGTACATTAGATTAATTAAATTTGTTATAGCCGCTTTTTACGAAAAAAAGAGGGGGTGAACTTGTGCGATTTGCGCTAAAATCGCCGCGTAGAGCAAAACTAACCGTCATCGCATA
>DAOTTT010000349.1:0-14347 GCA_034437635.1 Anaerolineae bacterium
CTGCGATGCTGTCGTTAACATAGGTCACATCGTTGACCTGTCGCACAGTTTCCAGGCGATGCGGCACCCCTTTAAACGTGCGGATCGTCGCCGTCATCACCTCGGGTGGCACACCCGCCGCCCCCGCGATGGCACACGCCGCCAAGACATTCGAGACGTTGTGCTCACCCCGTAGCGGAATATCACTCGCCTCACATAAAATTTGCGAATCACCATCTGGGCTGGCTAACCCGGTCACCGCCAAGCGCGAGCCAACCATAAACGCGCCATCGCTGATAATCTCTTGCCGACTAAACCATACCAGATCCCCCGCCACCACCGACCGCAGCGACCGACTCCCCATATCATCCCACCCCAAAACCGCCACATCATTAGCGGATTGGTGCATGACAATATTGGCTTTCGCCCGCATATATTCTTCCATCGTGCCATGTCGATCTAAATGATTAGGCGTGATGTTTAACACTGCGGCAATCGGTGGACTGGTAAACGCCATTTCAAGCTGAAAGCTCGATAACTCCATCACCACCTGATGCTGGGGTTGGATACCGCGCATCACGTCAAGCAACACGTTGCCGATGTTGCCACCTATCCATGTTGTGAATCCGGCAGCTTTGCACATTGCACCCACGAGCGTTGTCGTTGTGGTCTTGCCTGCGCTCCCGGTGATACCGATAATCGGCGCGGGACAACGCTCTAAGAACAGTTGCGCATCGTTCGTCACCGGAATTTGTCGGTCAATCGCCGCCTTAACGAAGGGGCTATCCAGCGGCACACCGCCGGATATGCACACCAAATCAGTCCCGTCTAACAACTGGGTAGGATGCCCACCGAGCATAAACTGAACACGGGGAAAGTCGCGTAAGTCCGCGTCAATATCATTTTGCTGGCGCATATCAGTAACAACCGTCCGAGCGCCAATCGTCGGCAACCATCGCGCCAGGGCTTGCCCTTGACGGCCAAAGCCCACCACAACGATCTTTCGTCCGCTGAGTAAATCTGCCCGGTTAAAAAACATCACAAATCCTTTTTATATCAATGCCAGCGCCACGCCGACCATCGCCGCCAGAATACCCACTAGCCAGAACCGCTGGACGACTTGTGTCTCGCTCCAGTCACCCAATTCAAAATGATGATGCAAGGGCGCTTGCCGGAATAATCGGCGGTCTTCGCCCAGATAACGGCGGCTCCACTTAGCGGAAGCCACCTGTAAAATAACGCTGATCGTCTCCGCCACAGGCACAATCGCAATGATCGGCAGTAGCAACCATTGCCCAGTCATCACGGAGACCGTGCCCAATGTCGCCCCCAACGCTAATGACCCTGTATCCCCCATGAACAACTGTGCCGGGTGCGCGTTAAACCACAAAAAGCCGAAGCACGCCCCGACCAACACAAAACACAGTTGCACGATAAAAATCTGCCCCTGCAAGTACGCAATCACGCCATAAGCAGCGAACGCACTCGCGCTGATGATCCCGGCGAGGCCGTCCATGCCGTCGGTCAAATTCACCGCGTTAGATGTGCCGATGATGATGAAAACCGTCATCGGGATAAACAAAAT
The DNA here is from genome assembly GCA_034437635.1 of Anaerolineae bacterium. Lineage (GTDB taxonomy): Bacteria > Chloroflexota > Anaerolineae > Aggregatilineales > Phototrophicaceae > J038. Next base: position 1,565 of record DAOTTT010000349.1, read on the forward strand.
GGGGTGCATGGGCAACGTAAATGGCAACAGCGGTAAGTTGATCTCGTTAGCAAAAGAAAAACCACCTTCAAAAAGCGAGATGACCACCGCCACAGAGCCTGCCAAGGCCAATTGTGCTGTAAACTTCGCACGCGGGGAAAGCCCCTCACCGACAGGCCGCCCACGTGAGCGACTGATCCCTTCCCAGTCGTCGATCAAGCCTAAGACGGCAAAGCCCGCTAGGACGATCAACGGTAAAAACGTACTCGCACCGCCGCCCGTTTGGATGATATTGGCGATGTTGAGGAAGATCATCATCAGCAACACAGGCACGACGATCATAATGCCACCCATCGTGGGCGTGCCGATCTTCTTCTGATGGCTTTCCGCCAGTTCTGCACGGATTTGCTTACCAATGCCTAGCCGCTTAAGAATTTCCACAAATGGCCCGCCCCAGATGACGCACAGCAGAAACGTAATCCCGCCGACCGTCAAGGCGAAGGATAACCCGCCGACACCGATCATTTATTGTTGCTCCCCAACTTCTACGCCCTCTTGTTGGAGCGCCAAGCGCACATCATCCGTCGGGATTTCCAACAAAATCACCAAGCGCGACGCAACGCGGCTAAACACCGGCGCGGCCACCTGGCTCGCCCAATCGCCTGTCTCCGGGCGATCCAATTTAATTAAGATGCTCACTTGGGGGTCATCCGCTGGCAGAAAGCCGACAAAGCTCATGATAAACGAGTCGCTCTCGTAACCCGTCGCCGTGCCTATCTGCGCGGTGCCCGTCTTGCCAGCGACCGTATACCCTGGCACCGCCGCCCGTTGGTCGATGTCGCCTGCGACTACCGCGACCATCATATCCCGGACTTGTCGCGCTACTTCAGCGGAAACCGCCCGCCGCAATTGGCGCGGTGCTGGCGTGATGATCTGTTCGCCATCCACCACTTGATACACTACACGCGGCTGCATAATCACACCATCATTCGCAATCGCGTTGACGGCTGTCAGCATTTGTAATGGCGTGACGGAAATCCCCTGACCGAAGCTATTGGTGGCGAGATCACTCTCGCTCCATTCGCCGCTGAGGTCAGTCGGTGTCCGCATGATGCCGACCTCCTCACCGTCCAAATCCACCCGTGTAGATTGCCCGATGCCAAAGCGATTAATCATCACATAAAAGTCTTCCGCACCCATCTCGCGGGCAATGGTCGATACGCCGACATTCAGCGAATTAACAAGCGTCTGCTCTAAGTTCATCAACCCATAGGCTTGACGATCCCAGTTAAAAATTTCCTCGCCGCCAATCTCAAAAACGCCCTGGTCGTTATATGTCCAATCCGGCGGGACTGCGCCCGTTTCCAGTGCAGCGGCCACCGTCAACACCTTAAAGACCGACCCCGGCTCATACACATCGCTGATCGCCGGGTTGCGCAATAAACGCGGGTTTTCCACCTCAAAGAAGCGGTTCGGGTCGTATGTTGGGTAACTCGCCATCCCCAATACATCACCATTACGCGGGTTCATAATGATGATCGTGCCACCCGTCGCGCCAGTCTCAGTAACGGCACGCTCAAGCTCAGTTTCCGCCAAAAACTGCACATCGCGGTCCAAGGTCAAAACGAGATCCGCGCCACCTTCTACGGCCATATCTTGCGGAATTTCAAAGGGGATATTGCTCACTTCCTGCTCCACCACTTGCCCAGCTAACCGTGCTTGATAGCGGCCCTCTACGCCATAATTCCCAACCGCATCCCGCCCAATCCCCGTCACAAAGCCGATCACCTGAGCGCCGAGCGTTTCTTGCGGGTAGTCGCGCCGTTGGATACGATCCATTTCAATCGAAAGCAAGTTCAACTCGCGGATTTCGCGCCAGGTGTTCGCGTCCACCACGCCTAAAAACTCCGATGGATTATTACTGTTACGGATGAGGTTAAACAACTCTAACTCGTCACGCTCTAAAATACGCGCTAAGTCAGCGGCAGTTTGTCGATCATCAGCGACAATGTTGGGGCTGATAAACACCCGATATTGGATCTTGTTCACGGCCAGCGGGTTACCGTTACGATCATAAATATCCCCGCGTGCGGATTCAATCAGCTCGGTACTGCCAGCGTTCGCCTTACGCTGCACAGCGAACTCCGCGACGACCCGCGCGGACTGCGGGAACTGAAACCACATCAAGCGGAAGACCAGCAGCATACTGATGAAAATCACCCCGATGATAATCAACGAAAGCCGCTGACGGATCATCTGTGATTGATCGGTTGAGCGCGTTGTCTGCATCTCTTACCCTCCGAAAATGCTCTGCACGCCATTAGTCAACGAGCGCCACTGCGCCCCTAACCAATCGGCGAACGTTTCGTCATAAATATCATCATCAGTGTCGTCTTCCTCATCAATCGGCGCGACGGTATCCGCTTGTATCGGCGCATAGCCTTCTACGACCAGATATTCGATTTGCCCCGGCTGCGCCAATGTAAAGCCGCGTGCCTCCGCCCGGACGATAAGCGCCGGGACGCTTTTAAGGCGGGCGATCTCGGAGCGTAACTGCTCGTTCTCGCGTTCGAGGTCGTCGCGTTCATCCAAGAGTGTATCCAAACGGCGGTTGGTCGTCGCCTCACTGACCACTTGCGACAGATATAATCCGCCTAAAATCAAGGCTAGCACAAAGCCCAAAGTCGCTAAGGCCACCACTTGACGTTGTGGTTGCCAGCCGGTACGTTGCAAAGCATGAGCCAGCCAATTATCCCGTTTACGTTGTGCCATACGCTAAAGTTTTTCCACTACTCGTAACTTGGCGCTACGACTGCGCCGATTACGCGCAATCTCCTCATCGGTCGCCACAATGGGCTTACGTGTGATGAGTTTGACTTGGGCAACTTTTTCTTCCAATACCATGCCCGGTGGTGATTTAATCTCCGTGCTGGCCGTTTTAAACATGCGCTTGACGATGCGATCTTCCAAACTGTGGAAGCTAATCACAGCCAAACGCCCACCAGGGCGCAGCAAGTCAATCGCTTGCGGCAACACACGTTCTATCCTACCCAATTCATCATTTACCGCAATGCGCAAAGCCTGGAATGTCAAGGTGGCTGGATGAATGCCTTTATTTTGTTTGGCCTTGGGCACAGCCTCTTTGACGATCTCCGCAAGTTGGGTTGTCGTTGTCACCGGACGCGCTGCGATAATCGCACGGGCAATGCGGCGGCTAAACTTTTCTTCGCCATAGTTGAAGATAATATCCGCAAGTTCACCCTGCTCCCAATAATTGACGATTTCCGCCGCCGTTGGCCGCGTACCTGTCGGGTCAAAGCGCATATCCAATGCACTCTCGTGTAGGAAGGCAAAACCGCGCTCTGGCGTATCCACTTGCATGGACGACACACCCAAATCAAGCAAAATTCCATCGACAGCGTCCCAACCAATGTCTGCCGCCGCTGTCGTCAGCGCCTCATAACTGGCATGATACACATGCGCACGCTCCCCAAAGGGCTGCAAACGCGCCTGGGCGATGCGCAACGCTTGCGGGTCAACATCCAACCCTAACACAGCTTCAACACCATGCTGAAGTAACGCGGCAGTGTGTCCGCCCGCGCCCAACGTCCCATCAATGACCCGCGCAACAGAGCGCGGCATTAACGCCGTCAGGACTTCATCAAGTAGTACGGGGATATGGGAGGCAGTCATTACATCTCTCAATTTTCGATCGTACACAGCAATTATACCATCTATGCTTGCTGAGAGAACGCACCATCTAGCTTTTTTACGGCCTGCTGCATCTGAGTCGCCCGACGATGAATCATATCCAGTGGGGTATGCCCGTTGCCCGTTAGCCAGCCAGCCATCCCTGCCGCAACTGCACCTGCTTGCAAGAAGGCATGTGCGTTTTCCGCGTGCATGGCTCCATTACACATAAACTTCATGTGCTTCAACGGCCCGAACATCGCCTTAAAGTAATCCAAACCCAACGCGCCAATAGGAAACAACTTAAGCAATTTAACGTCCATCGCCCACGCAGCGACCGCTTCCGATGGGGTCGCCACACCCGGCGCAACTAACTTATCCGCCGCTTGGATCACGCGCACAACCGCCGGTTGGAACGCTGGCGACACCACAAAGTCCGCGCCTGCATCGAGCACGCGCTGCGCATCCTCCACGTTAAGCACCGTCCCCATGCCGACAACGGCATCTTGCCCAAACGCCTTTTTAATCGCCTGCATCGCAGCAATCGGATGGCTGGAGTTCATCGTCATCTCAAAAACCGAAATATCATACTTCAGCAAAATCTCTGCGGTTTTTACGGCGGTATCCGGGTCAAAAGCGCCGCGCATCCCCGCCATGACCTTTGTCTTGGCGAGCCATTCGTAACCCTGTTGACTATTCACTATAATTGACCTCACTATACTAATCATACGTTGCGAGTTTAGCACACAGGGGATACAGCATGAAATATTGGGGCATAGCTTGGCTTATAGTCGTTATTTTGCTCGGTGCATGTAGCGCAGAGGACGGCGCATCTAGTTTGCCAACCCGTGTGCAAATCGACGAAGCCGAAGAAGAAGCAGCGCCACTCGATGAAGCCGCACCATTGGGCGAGGCAACCCGTCCGCCATCTGCGGGGGGCGCACCGACGCTACCACCAACATGGACACCAACCGCACCACCACCGACCCCTACCCGCGAAGCGGAAATCGCCCAAGCCCAAAGTGTGCCCACCACACCAACCAATACCGGCACGATTATCTTTATTTACAATGGCGATTCAATCGTCACATTAGACCCCGATGCCCCTAACCCACAAACGCAGTTGATCGTCACATTTGGCGTGGGGTCGCCCATCAGCCAGCTTACGCTATCACCACAAGGGGATTTAATCGCGTTTGTCTCGCTGGAAAGTGGCACACCCGAAGTCTGGGTTAGCGATCTTACTGGTGTTTCCCTGCGGCGCATCAGTTGCTTGCAACTCAACACCATTAAACATATCGCTTGGCACCCGGATAACGCTCAATTGCTCATCACCGCAGCACCTAGCGCAGATGCCCCGGCGAACGTTTATGCGATGCGCTTGGCGAACAGTGGCCGCTGCCCAGAGAATCAAGCCCTGCTCATTGAGCGGAATAGCACTACATTGACCAATGCTATCTACAATGGCGATGGCAGCCGCGTTTACTTCACCGATTACACACTCTATGCTTATGATGTCACCACAGGGAGCGTATCCGACGATTTATTCGATTATAACGGGGTCAAACCCCTCTATGAGTTACAACGTGCCCCACAGACCAATGATATTGTGAGCTTTTTAGTGCCGACGATTGAGTTACAAACTGCCTCAAACACAGGTGGCGTAGCCGTAATGAACCTCAGTCTATTTGATGAGCCGCAAACGTTCTTCCAGCAACAAGCACGAAATATCACCCACACATGGCGACCCGATGGCGAACGTTGGCTGACCTTACTCAATAACACCCTGTTTGAGTACCGCCGTGATGATAACGACATTGACCAACTTGCCAACGATGCCGTCGTCGATATGGCTTATTCACCTGACGGCGCACAAGTTGCCTATATCAGCAATAGCGCCGTACCACAGATTATCATTACCAATGTCGATGACCCTGAACCGCAAGCCCTCACACAGATCACAGAGGGGAGCATCCAGCAAATTGTATGGTCAGCGCGATAAACACTGCGCGACGACAGCGTTAAACGTCTCTTGTGTGATCGGTTTAACCAATGCATCACTAAAATATGTTAAGCTATATGTAGATTCTGAGTCCGTCAGTGCGACAATAGGAATGTGTGCAGTACAGTGGTCTTGGTTGAGTTGACGACAGATGTCTATAGCATTAACTTCCGGCAGATGCAAATCCATTAGGATCAAATCCGGGGAGAAGTTCACCACTTGGTTGATAACATCTGCCCCGGTGGTGTTGCGCTTAAACATATGTCCCATCGCACGCAAAACTTCCGTGATTTTCAGCAAACAACGCGCATCGTCTTCTACAACCAATACACTTAAAGGAGACATCGCCCACACCTTAAAATATTTATACATATATTATGACACGAGCTATTTTTACAGCAAAATTCGCTATAATCAAGATAAAAAGGAGATTACCATTGAGAAGAGTTCTTATTTTTAAAGTTTCATTTGTCCTGCTATTTTTGTTAGGCATCCTTGCTCCGGCTACCGTCAGCGCACAGACCGAAGACACTTACATTGTCCAACCGGGCGATACCTTGCGCGATATTGCCGCAATATATAATTCGTCTGTTGAGGCAATCGCCGCCCGTAATGGCATCATCAATACAAACACGATCCGCGTGGGGCAGGTGCTTTACATCCCACGCCCCGGCAGCAATGTCAACGCTACCGTTAACACGTACACCGTCCAACATGGAGATACCCTACGTGATATTGCCATACGCTATAACACGACGGTGAGCGACATTACCGCGATCAACAACATCTCCTCCAATGCTTATATCTACCCAGGGCAAACGCTCACCCTGCCGCGCAGCGGCGTGACCGCACCACAGCGGACAGTCAACACAGCGACGACGACACAACGGGTTATCTATCGTCAAACTGTGAACGGCTATTATCATGTGCAGCATGGGGATACCATGCTAGTGATTGCCCATGCCTTCGGCGTGGATGCCTGGACAATTGCCCGTGCCAACGGCATCTATAACCTTAATCGCATCTATGCCGGGCAAGCACTACGCATCCCCGGTTATTAGATCATGCACCAAGCTATGACAGACTACATCTGTATCGGTGTGCCTTATTTCTTGGGTGAGCGCGTCGAAGGGCGCGATGAAGTGGACAAAATCAAAGCGAGTAGTATCGTCACGGAACTCGGCGCAAGCTGGGTTGACTTACAACCCGATTTTGCCGCCTACGATCATCCGCTGATCGCCGTCAATAACGCGCTCGCCCAAGCGATCACCCAACACCCCGACAAAGTACCGCTTATCTTCGCTGCTGATTGCACCTCATGCCTGGGCGCACTTAAAGGGTTGGAAGCCGAAAAGCCAGCAGTGCTATGGTACGACGCACACGGCGACTTCAACACGGAAGAAACATCCCCTAGCGGCTTCCTCGGTGGGATGCCTTTGGCGTGGCTGGTTGGGGACGGCAACCAAAAATGGATGCAAGCCGTTGATTTAGCGCCAATTGATCCCGCGACAATCACCATCACGGATGCCCGCGACCTTGACCCGGAAGAAGCGCAACGCCTGGAACAAAGCGCCTTACAACATCTATCCCACGTCGAGCAACTACAAAATACAGCGTTTGAAACACCCCTCTACATTCATATGGATACCGATGTCGTAGACATCAGCGAAATGCCCGGCATGAGCTACCCGGCAGGGGATGGCCCATCTGTCGCTCAAGTTGCGGCATCCGCACGATATGTTTATGCACATACGCCAATTAAGGGTCTATTGTTTAGTTTGTGGAATAACACGCTCACAAAAGACGATAAAGCCTTGACGGGCACGCTACAATTAGTGCGTGCATTAACCGGACTAAATTAAGGACGACATCATGGAATTAACTGTTTATCTCTCTGGTGAAATTCATAGCGACTGGCGCGAGCAAATTCGCCAGGGCATTCAACGCGCCAATCTCCCTATCCAGATCTTAACCCCTGTCACCGTCCACGAAGCAAGTGATAACGTTGGCGTGGAGGTTCTCGGTGCAGAAGACAAAGCCTTCTGGAAAGACCACAAAGCCGCCAAGATCAACAGCGTGCGCATCAAGACAGCCATCGAAAAAAGCGATGTGGTCATCGTCAAGTTTGGCGACAAATACCGCCAATGGAACGCAGCCTTTGAAGCCGGATATGCCGTCGCCAAAGGTAAATCACTCATCACCATCCACGCGCCGGATCTCACCCATCCGCTGAAGGAAATTGACGCATCCGCACAAGCAACAGCGAAAACACCCGATCAAGTCGTTGAAATTCTGGCGTATATCACAAAGACACCATGAACAATCAAATTATCGATGGGCGTTATAAGCTACAGAAGAAGCTAGGCGAAGGCGCGATGGGCATCGTCTACAAAGGCGAGATCATCGCCAACCAGCAAACAGTCGCCATTAAAGCCCTCAAGCCGCAAGCCATCCACGAGAACCCCACCCGCTTAGAACGCTTCATCCGCGAGGCGGACGCGCTCTATCAATTGGAGCACCCGCACATCGTCCGGGTTATTGATACGATCAAATACAATAACCTTTATTTCATCGTTATGGAATATATGGCGGGCGGGTCGTTGCGCAGTTTGATGGATAAAGAGGGTAAATTGCCGATCAAATTTACAGTGGAAACGGCGCTTGATCTCAGCGATGCGCTGGTGCGCACCCACCGCTTGAAGATTATCCACCGTGATGTCAAGCCGGATAACGTGTTACTCAATGAAAACGGCATCCCGCGCCTCACCGACTTCGGCGCGGCGCATATCGCCAATGCCGATGCACTAACGGCGGCGGGCGCATACATCGGCACGATGCACTACATGGCACCGGAAATTCTGCTCGGCCAAGAGATCAGCGCTAAGGTTGATGTTTGGTCTTTCGGCATCGTCCTATACGAGATGCTCACCGGGTTTACGCCATTTATGGGGTCTAAGCTCAAAGATTTAGTCATGGCGATCCTCAAGCAACCCGTCCCGACGACTGACAAACTCCGCCCGGATACACCGGCACGTTTGGCGACCCTCATTGATAATATGCTGCAAAAAGATGCCGCCAAACGGACAAGTAGTATGCGTCATGTGGGGTTGGAACTTGAAGAAATTTTAGAGGCTATGCCCTAACGGTTAGACACTAACACCGGATTTTCCACATAGCGATAAGCCCCTGGGAAATCCGGCTCAACCTCTTTCTTTTTGCCCGTCCATGCGGCGATGTCTAAGCGATAAACTGCGGTACGCTTGAGTTCTTCCAGCACAGGCGGACGATAGTCCGTGCCTGGGGTGAGGTGTGGCGCGTACTTGTCCATAATCAATTGTAAGGCGGCTAAGGCTTCGGTTTCAGCCTCAATCACATGCGCCTGCCCGAAGATCGTCACCCCAGCGTACTCCACGCTGAATTCCAGCGCCTCCGCTGCTGGGAGCAAGCGCCCCATCTCCATCACACTAAAGCAGACTTGCGCATGTGCATCTACGTTAGCACGAGTACGCCCCACCCGCGCCGTATGCGTATAAATGCAATGCGCTGCTTCGTCGTATACAAACAAATTGGTATTCACGAACGGCTGTCTATCATGCACAGTCGCTAATGTGCCGACAGGCGCTTGATGCAAAAACGCCTTAATCCAAGCGTCGTCATCAACGGCGCGGTCGCTACGACGGATCGAATCAACAGGTTGTGTGGTGTAATCTTTTGTCATTTTTCCCTCCTTACCAACGCCCGCATTATCGGCTATTGGTATAAGGCAAAATAGAACCAACACAGGCCAATTACAGCATTTCCTTGATTGTCTCCGCAAGTTCGGCATTAATCCCGCTGACCTGCGTCAGATCATCCACACTGGCTTTACGGATCGCATCAATAGAATGGTCAAACGCCAGCAGCAACGCCTTGCGCTTTTTAGGGCCAATGCCAGGGATCGTCTCTAGCTTGCTCGCCATGCCCATCTTATCCCGGCGCTTGCGGTGACTGGCGATCGCAAAACGATGCGCCTCATCACGCACCCGCTGCACCAGATAAAGCGCCTGGCTATCCCTAGGTAGCAAAACCGAATGCTCGCGTCCCGGTTGGAATAATTCCTCTTGGCGTTTAGCCAGTGAAGCTACCGGCACCCGGTCAAGCAGATTAAACTCCTTGAGCACTTCCACCGCGATGTTTAACTGCCCTTTACCGCCGTCAATCAGCAGCAAATCCGGCAACAAGCGCCATGTCTCATCACGATCTACTTTGCCCGGTGCGGTCGGCGTAGGATTTTCCACTGCGTTCATATGCCGGGTAAAACGGCGCGTCAACGCCTCGCGCATAGATTGATAATCGTCGCTCCCAGCGTGCTTGACTGACCGAATGTTAAAGCGGCGATATTCGCTTTTGCGCGGCACACCCTGCACGAACATCACCCGGCTAGCGACAATCGCTGTGCCTTGTGTGGTGCTGATGTCGTAACATTCGATACGATTGGGCACACGCGGTAAATCCAAAGCGGCTTGGAGTTCTGCTAGAGCTTGCTCCTGCTTGGTGCTGCCCGCCTCCCACTGCGCCTTGAGCATTCGCATCGCTTCAACGGCGTTTTCTTCTGCCATCCGTACCAAGGACTTTTTATTGCCGCGTTGCGGCACCGTAATATGCACTTTGCTGGTCGCCCGTTTATCACTCAACCACCGTTCGATAATCCGCGCTTCTTCGATCTCATTAGGCAAGATTAACTCACGCGGTACATCTTCAGCATCACTGTAAAATTGTGTCAAAAATTGGCTGACAACCGCCTCATCTGAGACTTCATCCGCATTATCCAAGCGGCGCGAGTCGCTGCCGATGAGCTTGCCGTTGCGGATGAACATAATTTGTACCATCGCATCACCCTTATCCCGTGCCAATGCGATCACGTCATGATCGGTCATCTTCGGGCTGACGGCTTTATGCTTTTGTGTGATGAACTCAATCGCCTGGATTTGGTCACGCAGAACCGCCGCCCGTTCAAAATTAAGCGCCTCGGACGCGGCGACCATCTCCGTATTGATGCGATTGAGCACCGCTTCCGATTTACCGCTTAACACATCCATCAATTCCTGGATCATAGCGCGGTATTCATCCTGATTGACCGCACCAATACACGGCGCATTACACAGGCCAATATCCCAAAACAAACACGCCCGTTCATCCTTCCCCGTGATCTCCCGGTCGCATGTTAAATACGGGAAGGCTTTACGCAGCACGCGCAGCGTATTTTGTACCGCCCACATCGCGGAATAGGGGCCAAAGTAACGGCTACCATCTTTTTTGATGCGGCGCGTCGTCTCCACTTTGGGGTATGCGTCCTGCCAGGTGATGCGAACATAGGGATAGCGTTTATCATCCTTCATCAACACGTTAAAGCGAGGCTTGTGCTGCTTAATGAGATTTTCTTCCAGAATCAGCGCGTGGACTTCGCTTTCTGCGACGATAAAATCAATATCATCGACTTGACCGCGCATCCGCAGCGTTTTCGGGTCGCCTTCCGGCGCGGATGTAAAATAGCTGCGTACCCGTTGCCGTAGGCGCTTCGCCTTGCCAATATAAATAATTTCGCCCTGGGTATTTTTCATCAGATAAACGCCCGGCTTAAGTGGCAAATTCTTTAAGATTGTCTCAATATGTTCGGGGGTTTGAAAAGCCATCACGATACAACCCATACTTGTAAGTTTGTTCTATTGTATCGTGATGGCCTTAGAGTAGCTACAATGTAAGCTGATGCTGTGCGAAGAACGCCCAGATGACCTCCGCCGCGTGAATGTCCATCAAAACCCCATATTTACGCCGCAATTATGGATAATCCCCCAAATTCTAGGGGTTCGTCCAAGCGGTCACTTATGGTGGTTTTATAAATGTTGAGTACATTAGACATAATGTTGTTGATTCAAGGAGATTTCGATGAGGTGTCCGGTTTGTAACATGGAAATGCGCCTGACAGATCGTAAGGGCATCGAACTAGATTACTGTCCGCAATGCCGGGGCATCTGGTTGGATCGCGGCGAATTAGATAAGATCATCGAACGCTCGGCGGGTATCATCAACGCCCCCCATGCAGATGATCCGCATGATGATTATGATCGCTATGCAAACGTCAAAAAGAAAAAACGTGGTCATCATTACGACGACGACAACGATGATTATCATCACAAGAAGCACAGCAAGAAACACAAAAAACACGATAAAGATTATCGTAAAAAGCGCAAAAAACGCGAGAACCCCCTCACAGAGTTTTTCGAGGAAATCTTCGACTTCTAAAGCGCCCACTCCGGCAGCGGTTCACGGTTTTCTAGCCACGCTGCCGGGATGCCTTCTTGCCCCACATAAGCGGCTACAATCCCGCCGACCATCGCGCAGGTGGTATCCACATCACCACCAGCGCGTGCCGTCTGCCAGAACGCCTCGGTGTAGTCCTCTAAATACGTCGCCGCACTCCACACGACAAACGGCACGGTATCCATTGCAGTTATCCAGCTGCCATTACCAAGCATCTGCCCAACATGATCGCTATCCGTTGTTCTAATATCCTGCGCCCGCTTTAACCCACTACGGACGTCGCTTGTGGGCACATAGGCCAAAACCTGCTCGATAAACGCTTTCAGCGTAGGTCGCTCGTTCTGTGCGGCATAACGTGCTGCCGTTGTCGTAGCGACCGCTACCGCAATAGCTCCGGCGATAGCCTCCGGGTTTGCGTGGGTGATGACCGATGTCAAAGCCGCTTGAGTGACGGCACGCTCCACGTCATCGGCAAAGTATGCGCCGACGGGTGCAACACGCATCGCAGAGCCGTTACCATAGGAACCTTGCCCACTATGTAAGCTTGACGACTCCGTTTTCCAGTGAGCGCCTTTGCGGATGCGCGTTAGCATGGCGCGAGTGGTCGGGCCATAACCGCGCTGTGGGTTAAAATGCTCGGCGAAGCTCTGCGCCAGCACATCCGCGTTAATCTGCTGATAATCACGCAAGTTAGCGTATATCGAAAGCGCCATGTTGGTATCGTCCGTATAGCGCCAGCTTATATCCGGCAGTTTACGCTCCGCCGCGTAAGTTGCCAGCGCACGGTGATTAAACTCGAAGAAAGCGCCTGC
>DAOTTT010000350.1:0-6333 GCA_034437635.1 Anaerolineae bacterium
CCCGCCTATAACAAGATGGGTATCGTCTTGCCTATACCATACGACGAGCTAGCACCTGGCTTCTATACCACCTGTCAGTATCAAGAATGTCATTCCATTGACGGTACAACAGGCGAAGCTGCCGTCGGCTTGATAAACGATTACATGGCAGAGAACGAAAGTGTCAGTGCATCAATCCGGGACTCAATGCAAAGTGCCCACAACCCAATCGCCGCTTCGTTGGATCCGCCGCGCTTCCGTGCGATCCCGGCATCTTCACCCGAGTTGGACTATGTGATGCAAGAGTTTGCCCATCTCGTAGAAGAATACGAAGCCGAACTACCGAATGGTTGGGGCGGCATCCTCATCACAGAAGCACAAGTTGGCTTGCGCCGTGTTGATACCATTATCGTCTTCCAAATGATGGAAGAAGGCGAAGATGGTGAGATGGTGCCCGTCTTAGATGAAGACGGCAATAATATCTACATCGTCCGCGATGACCATGTCTTTATCCATCGCAATGCTGCCTACTTTATGGAATAATGGCAGCAACCACTTAAAATAAGACCCTGCCCTACACGGTAGGGTCATTTATTGAATGAGCAACCTTACAAAGGGAATAGGTTCATGCTACAACGGATGTTGATCGATAAGATGGAGAATCGCATCCTCGTGGGCATCGCGGCATTCGTCGGCGTGATGATCCTCGTAGGATGGGTAGCCATCAACGAAAATGCGCGTATGGCTTCTTTCGAGCGGCAGTATCTCGCCCGCTCAATTGAACGCGGCGCGGAGTTATTCGCAGCCAACTGCTCGACCTGTCACGGCGTTGATGGGCGCGGTTTAGCTGGGCGTGGCCCAGCATTGAATAGCCCGCACCTCTTCGGCTATGACTACTTTGCCGAAGTAGATGCTCAAATTGCTGCGTTGGAAGATGAAGAAGCTGCGCTCAATGCCGAGCTAGAAGGCTATCGTGATGAACTCATTTCGCCGGATATTACCGATGAACGCCGGGCAGAAATCTTGGCACGCCGCGAAGAGATTACCGCACGGATTAGTGGCGAAGAAGGCATTCGCGCCCAACTTGCAGACTTGCGAGAACAGCGCAATACCATCGGCGACCAACTACAGCCCGCTATTGATGCTGGCTATCCGCTGCAATTCACCGCTGATGGTGTTGAATATCTTGACACCAACATTGATGGTTCGCCCGATGGCCCCAGCCGCCTAAGCCAAGTTAGCTGGGGTGGTACGCTTTACAACTTCGTATTCACCACTTTAGTGCATGGTCGCCCCACCAGCATCAGCTACTGGGGTGGTAATCAAATGGCAGCCTGGGCACAGACCGCAGGCGGCCCGCTACGTAACGACCAGATCGACGACCTGACCAACTACATCCTCAACTGGGATAAAAGCAACGACTGGACAATTGAAGACGCGATACTCGTACAACAATATGCGATTGTCCCTGGTGAGGGTGGCACAGCAGAAGCCAGCGCCGAGCCAGTCGGTAACGATGTGGACGCGATCGTCCAGACCATCACTGATGATGGCATCACCGGTGACCCGATGCGCGGCCAACAACTGTACAACGGCGGCGAACGCAGCCAGTTAGGGCAACGCCTGAGCTGCTCCGGTTGTCACGGGGTCGGCCAAGGGCCAGCGACCGAAGAAACCTGGGATGCAGTCGTCAACGAACGGCTAAGTTTAGATCAATTTGCCGGTTACTCTGCCGAGCAATATATCATTGAAAGCATCGTTCGACCCGGCGAATATATCGTTGATGGTTGGGGCGCGAGCATGCCCGGCAACTATGGCACGCAACTAAGCGTACAAGACATTGCCGATATCACGGTCTATCTGCGCTCTTACAGCGGCACCGACCACCCAGAGAGCTTCTTGCAAGAAGGCAGTGGTGGTGGCGACGCTGAAGAAGAAGCGGATACTGAAGAAGCCGAAGAAGGCGACGACGCATAAGCCAGCCGAATCAGCCACACACGCACATAACAAACGCCCTCTCAGCTAGAGAGGGCGTTTTGGGTATACCCCGCCCCACCAAGGCTTGATACAATCCCACAATATTATGCACAGCATGAGGTAACGAGCGATGCGTAACCGCACTTACCATTTAATATGGCTTATACTCCCGGCGATTAGCGTGCTTTTCGTCGGTGCAGGCTTACTACTCGCCCAAAATACTGATCTCGATGAGGCGCTGACCTGCGATCCTGATGATTTGCTTTTTGAGCAACTCGCCGCCCAGAGCGACCTCGCCAACTTCGGATCAGAACTCGCCGAAGATCCTGAGGCCACCCTCGGCAAGCTCTACCAAGCCGGGCAACTATATCAACAACTCGCCTTGGATTGTGGCTATTTGCCGGACGATCTCGGTGATCTGTTTGTCGGTAATAACCTCGATCAAATTATGCGCGGGCTGGAAAATGTCAACGGCGACCCCATCAACGGGCAATTGCTGTTTAATGGCCTAGAGTTCGCCGCTGATAACACAGAAGTCGGCTGCTTGGCGTGCCACATGGACGCAGACTCAACCGGGCCTGTTGTTGAAGGCACCTGGACACGCTGGGATGAGATCACTAGCCAAGAGCCACAATTTGCAGACTACACATTTGAGCGTTACATTGTGGAAAGCGTTGTCTTGCCCTGGGATTATCATCTGCCGGGTTACCCGGAAAACCTGATGCCCAATAATTTTGGCAACCGTCTGAGCTATCAAAATATAGCCGACATTATCGCATATCTTTATGGACAAGATCAATTCTTGCCAGAAAACTAACTAAGGAGTCCACTCACCCATGAAAAACTTATCCCGCTGGTTTGCTCTGCTGCTCATCGCCGTCATGATCGCCGCCCCGACAGCGCTCCATGCTGCCGAAGAAGCACCGGAAGAACCCGCCGCAACCGAGACAACAGAAGACAACAGCGTCACACAAGGGCTGTCATTAGCGATCATCTTAGCCGGTGGCGCAGCCCTGACCGGTGTCGGGCTTGCTTGGATTGGCTATGATCGTATGAACCAACCCCAAGAAGAACAAACCAACTAACCAACTCAAATGACATTTGTCACGCCAAATTGACCCCATTGGATCGTGACAAATGTCACAGTTCAAATTACAATATTAATGATATTGATGATACAAAATAACGTCTTAGGAGCGTGTTTTAATGTCATGGGAAAAATCTAATCAATCAGCTCCCGACAGTGGGCGTTGGAAGTTTTTGGTCGGCGGTATCTTGATCTTAGCCTCCGTCGGTTATCTGCTTATGGCGAACACCTGGGCCAGTGCGCGACAATCCATCACGGTGGAAGAATTAGTCGCAGACGAAAACTATATCGGCCAAACGGTCAGCTTAACCGGGGCAGTCATCGGTGACAGCATCCGCTATGATAGCGAAGAGTTAACAATTGATTTCGTCATCTCGCACATTCCAGAAGACTATGACAACCTAGCGGAAGCCTTGTTTATTTCCGCCAATGACCCCAATATGGCACAAATTCCCGTTTATATCGAAAACGAGGTCAAGCCCGATCTGCTCCAACACGAAGCACAAGCCATCCTCACCGGCTCCTTGGGCGAAGACGGCGTATTCTATGCGACTGAATTGCTGCTCAAGTGCCCCAGCCGCTTTGAAGACGGTGGCTCACGCGATAACCTTGAAGAAGATCATCCTGGTATGCAGTTGGTGAACGATGCTAGCTGAAGTTGGTTTTACGGCAATGTTCTTAGCTTTTGCCGCCTGCCTCTATGCCATACCCGTTGCTGTGTATGGCGGCTGGCGACATAAAGAAAATTGGGTCATCAGCGCCCGCAACGCCGCGATTGCGACATTTCCGCTGTTGTTTGTTGCCTGTGGTGCCTTGCTCATCGCGCTGATGAACGGTGAATATCAGATCAACTATGTGCGAGCGACAACTGACCCCCAAACACCCGATTTTTATCGCTTCACAGCCCTATGGGGATCGCAACAAGGCTCTTTGTTGTTCTGGTCGCTGCTGATGAGCTTGTTTATCACGTTGGCGATGGTTATCAACTGGCGCAAGGAGCGCCGCCTGATGCCCTATGTCATCGCTTATTCATCAGCAACGCTGGCTTTCTTCTTATATCTCTCCGTCTTCCTGGAAAATCCATTCGAGCGCGTCTGGTTCCCGGCGGGGATGCCAACCACCCAACTCCAGATCGAAAACGCCATTGATACGACGTTCGCGCCGCCCAATGCGGTCGCGCCGTCCGCGCAATTGCTGGCGAATAACGCCGAGGGCTTAAACCCGCTTCTGCGACACTTCGGCATGATTATCCACCCACCCATGCTCTATTTGGGCTTCGTAGGATTTACGATCCCGTTCGCCTTTGCGATGGCGGCTTTAGCCTCTGGCGATCTCTCTACAAATTGGATTAAAGCCACGCGCCGCTGGACTTTAGTCTCGTGGTTGTTCCTTAGCCTGGGCTTGATCTTAGGCGGGCGCTGGGCTTATGACGTACTCGGTTGGGGTGGCTATTGGGGCTGGGACCCGGTAGAAAACGCTGCATTCTTGCCCTGGCTCATCGGGACCGCCTTCTTACACAGCGTCATGATCCAAGAAAAACGCGGGATGCTCAAGACGTGGAATATGGTCTTGATTATTGGCACATTTAGCGCGGTGATGTTCGGCACATTTGCCACGCGCAGCGGCCTTGTGTCGAGCGTGCACAGCTTCGCCCGTAGCGAAATCGGGATGCCGATGTTCTTGTTCTGGTCGGGTATCACGTTGATCTCAGCGGTGATGCTCATTTGGCGCTGGAACCGGGGTGAACTAGCCGACGACCATCACTTTAACGGGTGGCGTAGCCGCGAAGGGATGTTTGTGCTCAACAACATCATTTTCGTCGCCTTGACCATTGCGATCTTCTGGGGCAGCTTCGGCGCACCAATCCTCGCGGAGACATTCGCCGGGGAAGAAATCACCATTGGTACAGACTACTTCATGCGTGTAACGCCGCCGTTGTTCGCCGTTATGTATCTGCTGATGGGCGTTGCCCCGCTTTCTGCATGGGGTGCGACATCAGCCAAGCGGTTAGGCCGTGCATTGACCGTGCCTATACTGCTCACCCTTGCCACAGCGGCCTTTTTAGTGATGACAGGCATCAGCTTAATCGCTATTGTCTCTTATAGTGTCGTCGCCTTAGCAGGCTACACCGCCTCATATGAGATTTATCGCGGGACACGCGCCCGGATGCGTGCCCGCAAGGAAAACCCCATCGCCGCATTCATCAACTTGTTTACGCGCAACCGCCGCCGCTATGGGGGTTACATCGTCCATCTAGGCATCGTTGTGATCGGCATCGGCGTAATCGGCAGCACCCTATTCCAAGTCGAGCGCGAAGAAACGCTCAATCGCGGTGAAGTCATGCAGGTGAATGACGAATACACCATGCGCTTCGACGACCTAACCAACGCCGTTGCGGATGATGGCCGCGTGATGAGCATCGCAGATGTAACGGTATTGCGCAACGGGGCGGAAGTCGCCAACTTACGCCCGCGCATCGACCGCTTCCCGCAGATGCCCATGACCATCGCCGGAGCCAATAGCACGCTAGAAAACGATTTCTATGTGCTGCTCATCCCGGTGGACGAAGCCAGCAACATCCGAGCGACGTTTAAGGTATACATCAACCCCTTGGTCAATTTGGTGTGGTGGGGTGGTCTTATCTTGATCTTAGGCACCATCATTTCCACATGGCCGAACGAAACCATGCCTGCAAACGTCCGCGACCGCTCCCAAGTGAGCGCCCGCATTAAACCCGCAGGAGCGACAGCAACATGATTTATTTGCTGCTCCTTTTTTCAATCGTATCGTTTGCTCAAACACCGCCCCCACCGGACACTGACCCGGTGACGCGGGATGAAGTCAACGCGGTGGCAGAGCGCCTCTACTGCCCAGTATGTGAGATGGAACCGCTCGATACCTGCATGGCACCTAGCTGTGTAGAATGGCGTGCGGAAATCCGCAATCAGCTTGAAAATGGACAAAGTGACGATCAAGTTGTGGATTACTTCATCTCAGTTTATGGCAATCAAGTCGTCGGCATCCCGGATGACGGCGGCTTGCAATTGATGTCCTTCGCCGGGCCGATCATCGGCGTTTTGCTCGCCTTTGGCCTCGGCTTCTATGCGCTGCGTAAGCGTGAGGATGCGCCGCAACCCATCGCTGCACCACCTGCAAACGAAGACGATGATGATTATCGCTCACAATTAGAAACTGACTTAAACGCATGAGCAACGAGATTAACACGCTACTTAACGATCAACCGCCGCCTCAACGTCGCGGCGGTATCAGCCTAGGGTCGATTGTACTCC
>DAOTTT010000351.1:0-2725 GCA_034437635.1 Anaerolineae bacterium
TTGTGCCGTAGCACGCCGGGATACGATACTTCTTGCACCCATGTCTCGCTGCCCCTGCTCCTTTAGCAGTCGGTTACAGCGGCTAACAACTCGCAAGATTTTACGCTCAGAGAGATTTGTCTCAGCAACCGCATATCTATTCACTTGTTAAGGTATGAGATAAAGTATAACACAAAAACGCCTGATGGTGGCGTATTTTGCCCGACGTGACCCGATGCAAAATCCAGCCACACATCAGGCGGGCTAAAGCCTACGAGAAACCCATCTAACCACTGCCATTAAAATGGCGTGGCTTGCGACGGGTTCAAAATCTGTCAAAAAGATCGTTAATTATCTGCATTGTTGCTATATTTATACGATACTCACCATTTTGGTAGAAGCGCATAAAAACGTGGATACTATTTCGGCATCGGCTCAAAGCCGATGGCTAAACAAAAACTTGTAAGCCCGTAAACGGGCTAATCAGCCCAAAATATCATTTTATACAGCCCATTTACGGGCAATCGAAGGAAATTTAAGGGAGTTTGCACCGTGAATGACCGTGACCGTCAAGTTACCGTTAAGTGGGAAGACATTTCACCGAGTTTAAAGATCGCCGCAGAGCGCAGCGGCTTAGAGTACATGCAGGCGATTTTAAGCGGCGAAGCACCCGCGCCCCCCATCGCCTATTTGATGAACATGCAGTTCAGCGAGATTGCTAATGGCCGGGCGGTGTTTACGGGTACGCCGGGCGAACAGCACTTTAACCCGATGGGCACCGTACATGGTGGCTTTGCGGCGACATTGATGGACAGCGCGTTAGGGTGCGCTGTCCATACGACCTTGCCACAAGGGATGCTCTACGGGACGGCACAACTCAACGTGAATTACACGCGCCCGATTATGCCCGATGTGGGCACGCTCATCTGTGCGGCGGATGTGATCCACCGGGGTAAGCGCATGGTCACAGCGGAGGCGACGCTCAAGGATGAGGGCGGCAAACTCTATGCACACGGCACGACGACGTGCTTTACTTTTCCCATTCAGCAGTAAATGCAAGTCAAAAAAGGACAACGGGCGACGTTGTCCTTTAGGTTGTTGTACGGGGTTATTCCGTGACGGTTTCTTCCTGAGAAATCAAGGCATAGAAGCCCGCCATAACGATGCCGAACATCACATGCCCGTTCAGGCTCATGAGTTGCATCTCTTCGATTACCAAGACCATCTCGCCCATGCCCAAGACCAGCGGCATGATGATGAGCGCACCCAGCACCCACCACAACACGCCCCAGCCGACCCCGGCGGCGATAACGACAGGCCAATTGCGTTGTGAGAAAAAGCCTGTAACGAAGACATAAGTCGCGCCAATGGTCGCGCTGATGAGCATGTGTAGGATGAACCCAACAACGACACTGCTAGAACCGATCATGTCGGCCACCATCGGCAACATGCCCATTGCGGCCATCTGTACGCCAAAAACGGAGCCGCCAATCAGCCCGGCGACAATACCTTTAATTATGCGATCTTGTGTAAGCTTTATCATCGATTAAATCTCCCTGTCAAACGAATGTATGCAAAATTTAGCGCGCGCTTTGACCATTAGAGAGAGACTCCAATAGATTTCTTACACATTGTCAGGATATGCGTATATTTGACGACGAAAGCGTAAGATTTACTTTTTTAATGCGTCTAATATTATTTCCCCGATGACAAGGCGCGTTTGATCGTCAATGGCGATGGCCGCTTCCGGGTTACCCGCTGGATACATCCCCACGCGGATAGCCAACGCCCCGGCGGGTAAATCCGGCGGGAGCGCGACAGGGTCGCGGTAGAACGTGCCCGGCTCCCATGTGCGCGTGGAAACGAGCGTCTCCGCAATGGCATGATCCAGGGCGATGACGGGCGCTCCCGGCGCGGTTTCCAGGTGCAGCAGGACGCTGTAATCAGTGGGTGTGGGCGCTAACGCCTCCCAATAGAGGATCAAGGTGGTGTCTTGCAGCACGGTATACCCGCGCAACACGGCGACATCGCCAAAGCGCAAGTTCAGCGAGTGGGCGATTTCACGGGCGTTCACCTGCCAGGGGCGATATTGCACCACATTCGGCCAAGTGTCGCCGGGGCCGGTAGAATTGCCAGGCGCGATGCCCACGTCGAAGGTAGCGCCAGCTGGCAGCGCCAAGAAACCGGTCGCGTCGCGGAAAGCGAGGTCTTCGACGGCAGGAGCGGCACCCGCGTCGATGTAGACGTCGACGACAGCGGCCCCAGGGTCGGGGGAGTTGTGGATAATCTGAACGTTGGCGGTCTGCGCCAGCAAGCTTGTCGTGAAGCCTGCCAGCAGCAACACCAGCCAGAAGCGGAGGGTGGATGCAGAAAGCATAGAGTGAAGGTTTAGGATAAAAAAATAGGTGCAGGGGGCATCTGCTTTCAATCACTTAGATATGCATCCTACCGAAGAATAGTTTGCTTTTTAGGGGACGCTTTAGAGGCATCCTGAACTCAAGTAGCCCTCAAAAAAATTCTAATTAGCTGAAATTCATCTCAATAAGCTTCCCCCAACTTGATTTTTCTGGGACATATGAAAACACCTATACCCTTTCCCTGGCCAGCCAATCCGCTGATCAAAAAAATGGGCCGGACCTAAATGGCCCGGCCCACGCTCTATTTCATGTCCCCTCACTTAAAACACCTCCCCGGCCTGCTTGGCCTCTTTCACGTTGTCGCCCGAGTTGCGGTCGATGAGCTTGTT
>DAOTTT010000352.1:0-3814 GCA_034437635.1 Anaerolineae bacterium
GGTCGGGTCGCAGCCAGATAAGTCAGGATGGATCCGGCTAGCAAGGCCAGTTGAGGCAGCCGCTGGCAACTTTTGGGCGCAAAGACGAATTGACGCTGTGCCCCCAGCATCTTTTTGCCTGCCAACGGAAGTTGTTCGGCAGCCCATGGGTAGCTTTTCTTCGGCTTTTTTGTGACCACGCGCTGAGAAATTATCGATGATTGGCACCTCACTCGCTAATTCCTGCTGACCTTTTTTGATACTTTCACAGCCTCAGCTCAGTTTACGTATCACATAGCTCTGGCCACCACGTCCCAGGGCATTCACAATCCGCGCCATGAATTGGCGACGCTTGCCACCCTTCAAGACCTTGGCGGTTTCAATATAGGCCACTTGCAACTCATTAGATAGCTCGACCATCATCCACTCCAATATTGTGTTTGGCATCACGCTACCAGATCTTTGGCTTTTTTACCTGGAACAGCCTAACTTGAAATGCACCCTGATCTGGTTGTGCTTCTGGCACAGACGCGGCATAATACAATGCAAGAATCAACAGGGAGCAATGTTATGTCTGGTGCGAGCAACCAAGCCGCAAAAATCCGTGTAAATTACCCAACTGGCCCGGTAGAGTATATGCTGCCGAGCCAACCCGGTGAGACGTTTATCGTCGGGCGGGGCATTGATGCGAGTCTACGCTTTGAAAGCACACCCACCTATGGTTACATCTCCAATCGCCATTGTCACATCATCATGGAGAATAAGGTGTACAAGCTGGGTGATGGCGTGCCCAATGGCAAGTCGAGTACATCCGGAACGTACATCAATGGGCAGCGGCTCTCCGGCGGGTATCATACGCTTACGCCGGGGGATACAATCAAGCTCGGCACACGCGCCGACGCAGTGACGATCAACTTTTTAGGCGCGACGGCGATCCAAGAGTCCGCGACAATGCTGGAAGGCTTAGGCACCGCGCCGACGAAACCCGCCGGGCAAGCCATCGGACCGACCAAGTCGATCCATGAAGAAGCGACAGAGCCAATCGCCCGTCAGACCGAGACACCTAAAGCGGATGACGACAAAACGCCACCGCCGGATGAACCCGTCGCGCCATCCGAGCCGTTGACGACCGACCCGGCATCCATCGGGCTGGATTATGCGTGTGGGGTGTGTCAAGGGAAGTCGTTTACATGGGGTGTGGCTGTCGGCCCCAAAGCGTTAGAGTTCCGCGCAGAAGGGGAAACGAAGACAACCCCATTACGGGCGCGGCGCTGTGATGATTGTGGTAGTGTGGTGTTTTTTGCAAAGGATACGTAATGGAATTTGATTATAACGGGCGTATTGCTCGCTTAAAAGCAATTACCGGGGTGGATGCAGTGGCGATCATCCCCGGCGCGAACATGGCCTACTTTACTGGGGTGCATATGCACGCCTCAGAGCGGCCAGCCATCGCTATCTTTAGCGATACCGGGCGGGCGGTCATTGTGCCAGAGCTAGAGGTGCCGATGTGGTCGTCGCGGCCAGGACTCAAACTGCAATTGTTCAGTTGGCGCGATGAAGAGGGCTTCGCCGGGGCGTTTGCGGCGGCGGTCAAAGCGCTTAAGCTGGATACAGCCGTACTCGGCGTGGACGGGCAGACGATGCGCGTATTTGAACTCTATGCTTTACAAGCGTCAGGTGTGCATCAGATCAAGGATGTGGGCGTAGATTTACTGCACATTCGGGTGATCAAAACGACGGCGGAAGTCGAGGCTATGCGCGAGGCGATCCGCTTGAGCGAGCAAGCCTTGCACCGCGTCATGGAGTGGGTGCAGCCGGGCAAAACCGAACGCGAGATCGCCGCAGAGCTTGACCGCATATTGATGGAAGCGGGCAGCCAGGGCTACGCCTTCAGTACATTGGTGCAGACGGGACCAAACAGCGCCATCCCGCATAACAGCGTATCCGACCGCGCCTTGCAAGAAGGCGAGTTCTTGCTGATTGACTTTGGCGGCATCCGGCACGGGTACCCGGCAGATATTACGCGCACGTTTTGCTTAGGGCAACCCAGCGACGACATGCGCCAGATTTACGAGGCGGTGTTAGCGGCAAACCGAGCAGGTGTGGCTGCGTGCAAACCGGGCGTAACCGCCGGCGAGATCGACCGCGTGACCCGCGCTGTGATCGAGGAGGCGGGTTATGGCGAGTATTTCATCCACCGCACCGGGCACGGCTTAGGGCTAGAGACGCACGAACGCCCTAACATCACCGCTGGCAATGCGGTGACGTTGGAGCCGGGTATGGTCTTTACAGTTGAACCAGGGGTCTATGTGCCGGGCTTAGGTGGCGTGCGCATCGAAGACGATGTGCATATTACAGAAAGTGGTGCGGACGTTTTGACGGTGTATCCGCGCACACTGCCCGTTACACGCTAGGGCTTTCCCCGGTTTGTATCTTGCGGAAGTGCAAGAGCGTATTGACCGCGCGTGTATATTCGGTGTGTAAGCGCATTTTGGTGTTGCGGTCTTCGCGGGTGGCGCGGGCTTCGGTCATCTTCAGCGTGAAGTTGGTCAGCGCGTTGCCACCAAGCAAAACGAGCATCCCAAGTTTGTCATGCGTGAGGTGTTTCGCTGTGCCCACTTCATAGATTAGCTTGGACGCGAATAATTGTATTGCACGGAAGTCACTTAAGATATAGATTTGTTCATCTGCATCATCTAAAAGCTCAAGCATCACACGCTGATACTCTGCCCAATGTTCCATCGTGAAGTTTTTATCTTCTGTGATAACACCGATAATGCCGTCATCACGGTGTTCAACTGTGAACATAATAACCCCCTTCGACCAATATTAAGCAAATTGATTTGAGCTTATCATAAGCCCATTTAGGTTTATAAAGCCTTAAGCTTTAGTTTGATAAATATAACACACATGACATTATTCGCCCATAAATTACTGAGTCCGGAAGATATGCAATTTAAAGTTTAGCATGTTGTCGAAGTTTTTCCTGTGCTATAAATAGGGTGTCTCGTCCAATACATGATGACCTTACCCATGCCTAACTTAGCATCATCACCAAGAGAACAGTACTTCACCCGCTGGATCGTGCGCTTGGCGCTGGTCGTCGGTGTGTTGATGGTGTTTGTCATCGGCGTGAGCTTGCTCGTCGTGCCGCCGGGTACGCAACTCCTGTATATCACCCAACCGCGTAGCGATCAAACCGCTTCATTGATGATGCTTGATCTTGATCGCGGGATCCGTATGGAACTGCGCGACGACCTGCGCGGGTGGGGGCTGGATGCGCAGTGGTCGCCGGATGGTGAACAGATTGTGTACAGCAGCTTTCATTATGATGCGGCCTATCGCAGCGTATATATTCTGGATTTAGCCAGCGATACCGTGCGTCAGATTTCCCCGCAGGGCATGGACGCGAACAGCGCGGCGTGGTCGCCGGATGGCCGTTATATCGCTTTCCAGGGGACGCAAGATCAAACCGGGTGGGATATTCTGGTGTATGATTTGCAAACAGAATCTTATGACGTAATTTACGCGGAGATGGGCACGGATGGCAACCCCACATGGTCGCCGGATAGTCAGCAGATCGCGTTTGAGTCTACGTTTAACGGCGGGCAGGGTGATATTTACATCTATGATTTACCGACGGCGGGCGTGCGCCAGTTAACGACGGACTTTAGCAACGAAACTAACGCCGTTTGGTCGCCGGATGGCGATGATATTTTGATGACATCTAAACTACTGACGGATAACTACAGCTTGTGGCGCGTGGATGTCGAAACGGGGTCTACGGTGGCGCTGACAACGCTCCCCGGCGATGAGTATGAACCGGCGATTTCCC
>DAOTTT010000353.1:0-4483 GCA_034437635.1 Anaerolineae bacterium
CACACCGCGCACGATCTTTTGTCCGATGCACGGTGGTAGCTACACGCGCCAACCATGCTTTCCTCCACCCGCTAAAGACGGGTGGTTTCCAGCAAGGAGGTTTTGATGAACTTTTTTGATAATATCATCTCCGTTGTCGTCGGGACGATCTCCGGCGTGACGGGTGCAGTACGCGGGACAACCGATATTCTCTCTGATTTCTTCTATGTACGGGTGAACGGTCTACCGTTCATTGTGCTAGGATCGCGGCAAGTGGGCAAAAGCACCATGATCGAATGGCTACGCAAGAACATGCGCAGCGTGGACGGCTACGACCCGGAGCCGACCGCCGCCGGGGGCGACGAACTCAAGGACTTTACGGCGAAGATCGGCGATACACGCATGAAGCTCAAGCCGACCCGCGATGTAGGCGGCGAATATGCCATGTGGGAAACAGACTGGCTCGAATTATTCCGCGAAGCCCAACCACGCGGTATCATCTTCATGATGGATCATACCAACATCATCCAGCAGAAGGACGCGCTAAACTTCGTCATGCAGATGATCGACGATGAACCCGCCGCTGCAAAGCATCTGCGGGCGCTGTTCGTACTGGTGAATAAGTGCGACCTGTGGGAAGGCATCACCACGCTTGATGACATTATGGTGAACTACCGCAACGAGCAAAAGCGGCTCGCGGCACAGTCCGAACGGGCGGGGTATAAATACGCGATCACTTACGGGAGCCTACACACAGGTAAAGGCGTTAAAGCGATGATGAAGGAATTCTTCAACGTGCTGCGCCCACGCTCGCGTGATAAGGCCAAACTGTAGTGAGTTCGGACGGGCTTTTGCCCGTCCCATACACTGTTAAAAACGAGATTACCGTCCTACCAGGGTGAGGATACCCAGGAAGATAAACGCGCCGATAAACGCGGCTAAAAAGTCATTGCCGGAAATCTGCACGTCGGCCAGCAGGTTAATATCCAACAGGTCGAACAAAATACCGCCAATGATCGCGCCGATGACACCCACGACAAGATTCCCCATCAACCCGTAGCCCCTCTTGCGGTTCTTAACCAAACGCCCGACCAAGGACCCCACCAACAAACCCAAGATTAGATAAACGACCAAATCCGCAACGGTGATGTTACCAATAATTTCTGTATTCATTGTAGCTCCTTAAAACGAGTAAGTGCCTCAATTATAGCGCACCCCCTCCGCTTTTGTGCTACAATCAAAGGCGATTTTGCGTATATGGTGTAACAACGTCAGTATCTCAACTGAGGTGGATAAAAGATGACGAAAGAACGCGAAGAAATCCGACAACGGGTGATGGGCGCTGTCTTGCGACGGGCGATCTTTAGCTGGCAGGTCGGCGTGACCGTGCTGTTTACCCTGCTGTTGTTCGGTTTAGCGCCGCAACCCTTCGACTTCTGGCAGAATTGGTTCTGGTTAATCGGCGGGGCTATCGCTGCCGGCGGCTTTGTGCTGTCTACAGTCAACGACCCGCAAGCAGTGCAAGAGGTCGTCGCCGCACAGTTCGAAAATCAATATGATCTCTCGGAAATAAAGAATCGTGTCAGCCGACAGCGTATCGAAGAAGCGATGGAGTATCGCCGCAATATGATGACATTGGGGCAACGCGCCAAAGGCACCTTACGCATGAGCTTGACGCAGACCGTCGATGATGTCAACAAGTGGATCGAGCATATGTACAGCCTCGCCAAGCATATCGACTCCTTCGAGGCGAATGAATTGGTCACCCGTGACCGTAAAATGGTGCCGCAACAACTGGAAAAAGCCCGCGCTCGCATGGAGCGTGAACAAGCGCCGGAAGTCCGCCGCGAGCTAGAGCGCCAAGTGCATCAGCTAGAGCAGCAACTCGCCAACCTTAACGCGACTGTTAACGGTGTGCGCCGTGCAGAAATTCAACTGGAAACGACGCTTTCATCCCTGGCGACCATCTACGCGCAGATGGCACGCTTAGGCGCGAAGGAAGTAGACAGCGGGCGGGCGCAGCGCCTCCGGCTTGAAATTCAAGACGAGATTTCTGGCTTGCAAGATACCATCGACGCGATGGACGAAGTACAAGCCCAGACCATGAGCATGGGTTAGCGGTTGATACACCCATGAGCCAACCGACTCTAGGCGCGGTGTTTGGCTTTACAGCCGATGACCTGAAGGCCAACCGACGCGGCAAATTCAGCACCCACCAACAGCATCAGATGAATGCTGTTGTGCGTAATACAGTGCGGCCACTGTTGATTTATGGTGGCACGTTTACGGTAGCCGCTGTGGTGACGATTATCTTGCTCAACGTGACCCCTAGCGCGTTCGGGCAGTTTCTCTCCCTGATCCTCAGTTTTATGCTGATGTTGCTGTTGTTGGTGGGCGGCGGCATGGCGGTGATGCTCACGCGCTTACGCAACCGGATGCGCGTCGTTAATCGACACACGGGCACGCTGCGCCGCCACATCACCGGGGATGGTACGCTGCATATCAGCGTGGATGATCTGGCGTTCCAGGTACAGGTGACAGATGTCCACATCGCGCAGGATTTGCTAGACGATGGTGCACAATACGCCGTATATTTTATGGGCGTTCCCCCCGTTGCGAGTCTGCTGTCATTAGAGCGCAAAAGCGGCTGAATTTCCGCACAAAAAGCGACTGCACGTTTTTGTGTGTTGCAGGCGCTTTTTGTTTACTACTTTAATGTGGGTATCGTCCACCGCCACTAGCAAGAGGCTTGTCAATGATAACGGCCTGTCTTTCTAGTTCCGGGTCTTCTTCATCGTCATCCAGCAGAACCAACTCGCCCTTAAACGTCTCGATGAGCTTGGGCGAATGGCCGCGTTTGTCCAGCGTGTCGTATACGTAAAGCTCTTGCCACAGGATCACGAAGATCGCCAACATGGGCACCGCCAGCAAAATGCCGAAAAAGCCGAAGACCGATGCAGCGATCAACTGGAAGGGAATCACCACGCCTGCCGGGATGTTCAACTGGTTGCGGATGATATTCGGCGAGATCACCTTGCCTTCAAACTCGTTAATCGCCCAATAGACCAACGCGGCGGGGATCACCTTAACCGGGTCTGCTGCCAATGTGAAAATAATGATAGGGACAAGGCCGATGTAATATCCCACGTTGGGGATGAACGTGCCTAAACCGGCGATCACGCCGAGCGCGATGGCGTTGGGCAGTTGTAGCAAAAAGCCCATTGCGAGCGCAACCATGGTTGATGTAAAGGCGATGGAGATAAACAACGCGCCCATCCAACTGACGACGGCCCGCCGGATTTTGCTGATGATCTCCACGACGCGCTTTTCTTGGTCACGCGGCACGACGGCGATAATCGGGCGGTAGTACACCAGCGGGTCAAACAGCAGGTAGCTGGTGATGAGCAAGATCAACGTCAGGTTAGCCAGTACACTCCCGACGAGTGAGCTAATGCCACCCAACAGCGGCAGCGCGGATTGTACCAATTGCCCGACATCTAAATCTAAGGCTGCTTGACGCAGATCATTAGCGACGGCGCTATTACCGCCGTCTTCGCCGCCGACCACCTCATCAAACGTTGTTTCAAACAAGGCTTGATAATCCGCGACGGTGAACTCCGGCAGCACTTCCGCTAGGGTAGGGTTGTTTTGACGGAAGTCTTCATAGCGTTGTACGATGTCTTCTACCGCTGTGGGCAAGTTGGTGAGCAGGTCGTTGCCTTGCTCCACAAAGGGCGGGATGATGACAAACAACGTTAGCACGATGACGGCGATCACGCTCAATACGGT
Source organism: Anaerolineae bacterium (assembly GCA_034437635.1). GTDB lineage: Bacteria > Chloroflexota > Anaerolineae > Aggregatilineales > Phototrophicaceae > J038. The sequence continues at coordinate 3,769 of DAOTTT010000353.1, forward strand.
GATGAGAACGGCAGCGCCTCTGGACATCCCCCATCGCCGGAAGCGCAAAATGGCTTGGTTCAAGCCGACAGCCAACACCCAACAGGTAAACACGATAATTAAAATACTGGATAGCTCGATAATTGCGACGATCAAGAAAAAGGTGACGATGATAATGCTAATCAACGATACCGACCGCCGGATAAACTCCCCATAACTCATAAGCTACTCTCCCCCTTCACTTTGGATTGAATCTAGTTACTGTTCTATTGTATGCAGTTTTCTAATATACGATACAATGTTCCGCGTAGATTATGGCACTTAAGGGATCATTATGACCAATACAGATCGCATTGAAAATTTGCTGGATCGCTTCGTGGAAACCGTCAAACCGCCGGGGTTAGCCGCTGCGGTCATCCATAACGGCGAGTTGATGACGGTCTATGAATATGGTTATGCTGATTTACAAACGCAGCGTCCGGTTACGTCGGCGACGCGCTTTAACCTCGGCTTGCTCACGCAGGCGCTAACAGCGGCGGCTGTGCTGCGTGCAGATGTACCGCTGCATACGCCAGTGAATGACATCTTAGGGCCTGCGGCGATCATCAACGCGGCCACCCCCCACCACCTACTGACGCATACTGCGGGGTTAGGTGTGGCGCGTTCACTACGGGCGTTATTACGGTCAGCAGAGCCGCCCCCCACTGATGCACCGCTCAACGCCCTGCTCCCACCG
>DAOTTT010000354.1:0-4361 GCA_034437635.1 Anaerolineae bacterium
CGGCTCAAAGCCGATGGCTACATTAAACGCTAGGAAGCCCGTAAACGGGCTGTATAAAATTGATCTTTCGCGCTGACTAGCCCGTTTACGGGCTTTGCAGTGGGCTAGCCCTCGGTTTTGAACCGGGGCAGTAAGCAAATCAGAACATACCTGAGTAGTTACTTTTTGTTTCTAAAAACCTTCAGCTACTATTGCAACGCAGCGCGGATGGTCGCACAGGCCGGGCAGTTGCCATCAGGCCGGACGATGCCATAACCCGCTTGTGGGTCTGCGCCGTAATTGGTGAAGTCGATGTTCCAGATAATCATCAGGCGAATATCACCGCGACTCCGGGCGATTGTCACCGCTTCCGCGAGATATTGCGCTTGATCTTGTACGCTGGTGTTTGCCGCCCACGCGAAGCCACCCGGCAGCGGGCCGTAGCCCTCACCACTCAGATAGCCTAATTCCGTGAAGCATAATGGCGTATTCGGGAAGATTGATTTGTAGGTGTTAATCATCCCCAAGAAGTAGCGCGTGTAATAACCACCATTCCCGCGTGGGTCGCCGGAGGTCGCATAGGGTGACACGATACCTTCGTTGTAGTGCACGCCCAAGCAATCCATAACGCCACCGGCCCCGGCTGCGGCCATCTCGCGGAGGAAATTGTCGTCGTTCTTCACCCGTGCCGGGCCGAACGCGCCTTCCGCGCCAGTGGGGGCAGGCGCACCGCTGATAACCAAGACGTTGGGGTTCGCGTTCTTGATGGCATTGTAAGACGCGATCAGCATTTGGGTGTAGTTCGCCCCGCTAATCTGGCCTGTCGGCCATTCCGCTTCGATGTTCGGTTCGTTCCATACTTCGATGGCATCCGGGCCTAATTGCGCGACCCCTGCCAGGAAATTGGCATACTCTTGGATGTATTGTGCCCGGTTCGCACCGAGTGCATTTTCATCACCGACCACACCGAGCAAAATCTTAAAGCCAGCATCCCGTGCCTGCTGGATGACACCCTGGGTAATTTCAGGGCCTTGGCCTTGTTGCCAGTTGATCTGGCGCTTGACCCACACCATGCCTGTATTGCGCATCAAATCCGGGTAGGAGAAGCTGCTCACATGGCCGCCGACCTCAAAGCCACCGGCAATGGGTGTCGATGGCGGCGGGCTACCGGGCGGCGGGTTGACGACAACGCCACCTTCAGGGATGGTCAGTTGTTGCCCCGGATAGATCAAGTTAGGGTTGGCAATGTTATTGGCACGCGCAATCGCTTGGAAGGTCGTACCGAAACGCCGCGCAATCGCACCCAGCGTATCCCCGCGTTGCACCGTATAGCTACCGCCCGGTGCTGGTTGCGGTTGTGGGTCCGGTGCTGGCCCAGGCGCGGGTCCCGCCCCAGGGATGATTAACCGTTGCCCGGCAAAGATCAGGCTTGGGTTAGCGATATTATTGGCTTGTACCAACGATTGCAGGCTCACCCCATACCGCAACGAAATACGGAAGAGGTTTTCCCCTGGTTGAACAACGTGTGTTTGGCTTCCACTATCCCCTTGCGCTTGTACCATCGTGGCGGTACCAACGCTCATAGTGAGGACGAGCAGCAGAGCCAGTAACATAATCCGGCGCATAGCATACCCTTTCTTTAGGTTGAATTGATGTAAGTTTATCACGAACTGTGTGTTTTCGCTTTTTGCTTGACCAACGATTAACGCACGCCTCCGTTTGAAGTGCGTTACTTTATACAATCAGTAGATTTAAACACAGAAGGGGTTTCATCTTTTGTATAAAAGCACTAATAAGCCTGAGTCAAATTTGGTCAAAAATAACACACACCCTGAGTCAATCCCTTTTTATAATTTGTTCGTATTGTCACATTTTGTCATAAATAACCAAAGGGAGCGTTTTATGAGCCAGTACATGCTGCCCGACAGCGCCAAGCAATCCCCGGAGGCCTTGCTCAAATGGGCTTCGGATAACGACGTACAAGAGTTCGACATCCGCTTTATCGACCTCAAGGGTGTTGTGCATCACTTCAGTATGCCAATTGAGATTATGGATGCCGATGTATTTGAAGACGGCTTCGGCTTCGATGGGTCGAGCGTGCGCGGCTTCCAGACGATTAACGAGTCCGACCTCATCTTGATGGCCGATCTCAGCACTGCACATGTTGACCCGTTCTTTGCCAGCAAGACGGTCGCGTTTATTTGCGATGTCTACGATCCGATCACCCGTGAGCCTTATGGCCGTGACCCGCGTGGCGTGACGCGCCGTGCGGAAGCCTACCTGAAGGAAACCGGTATCGCCGATACAGCGTTCTTCGGGCCAGAAGCTGAGTTCTTTATGTTCAGCAACGTGCAGTATGATGTCGGCCCGAACGTGAGTATGTACCGCGTAGACTCCAACGAGGGGTTCTGGAATAGTGGATCAAACGATCCATCCATGGCCTATCTCAACCGCATCAAGGAAGGTTACTTCCCGCTGCCCCCGCTAGACAAAACGCATGACATCCGTGCCAAGATGGTCAAGACGATGATTGGCTGCGGCATCGAAGTCGAAGTGCATCACCACGAAGTCGGCGGCGGTGGTCAGGCCGAAATTGATATGAAGTACGCGCCGATGTTGAAGATGGCCGATAACCTGATGCTGTACAAGCACATCGTTAAGAACGTTGCTGCGTCCAATGGCCTCATCGCAACATTTATGCCCAAGCCGCTTTTTGAAGATAACGGCTCCGGTATGCATGTTCACCAATCCTTGTGGAAGGACGGCGACACGCTGTTCTATGGCGACGAATATGCCAACCTCAGCGAAATGGCACTTTACTATATCGGCGGCATCCTGAAGCACGCCGTCGCTTTAATGGCCTTCACCAACCCCACCACCAACAGCTACCGCCGTCTGGTGCCGGGTTACGAAGCCCCGGTGAACTTGGTGTACTCCAACCGGAACCGCTCCGCAGCGATCCGCATCCCGGTTTATCTGAACAGCCCGAAGGCGAAGCGTATCGAAACGCGCTTCCCGGATCCAACAGCGAACCCGTATTATGCCTTCCCCGCGCTGATGATGGCCGGTCTTGACGGCATCAAGAACAAGATCCACCCCGGCGAAGCCGTCGATGTCGATCTGTATGAAGGCAACGTCGAAACACCCACCGTGCCAGCAGGCGGCCTTAGCGCCATCCTGGATGCGCTGGAAGCCGATCATGACTTCTTGTTAGAGGGTGGGGTCTTCACTGAAGACATTATCAGCAGCTACATTGAGTACAAGCAGACAGAAGAAGCGGACCCAGTCGCTATGCGCCCGCACCCGTATGAATTCCAACTGTACCTAGACATCTAAGCACATCTATCAAGGGGACTAGCTCTTGGCTAGTCCCCTTTTTTGATTCAGGCAGTTGGTACAGGATGTTCTTCTTCCAAGAAGCGGACAATCGACCGGATCGGCATATGGTCAGCGGCACTGCGGCCATAGTGTGCCGTGTGGATTGTGAGATCCGGCAGGATGAGGAAATCAGCCGGGATTTGTGTCACACTGCCATTGGGTTTGGTCGATGCCATTGGGTAATTCTTGGTTAATGCCCGCAGCGATTTAGGGTTCCAGGGACCCAGCCCCATCACCGCTTTAACGACCGAAGTCTCCGCATTATAGAGCGAGTAAACGGTGCGTTCAGGATCCGGGATAACGGGAAACGGCGGTTGCCACTGTGCCACAAAGCGATCCATACTTTCCATACTGGATGTAAAGAAAGAAAGGATCTGCAAGCCCTTGTCTTGCCAGATGGAGGCGTATTGCGTCAGACGGTCGGTTTGCAGGTTACACAGCGGGCACGTTGTAAACCGCTGGAAAACAAGCAAGATCTTTTTACCGATGTAATCTTCTAAGCGGACGATCTCACCGGAAGCATCCGCGATGCTAAAACGGGGTGCATCATCACCAGGTTTTAGGTGCATAAAAAGCCCTCCTTTAATTTCAGGCAATATATAGACGCATTCAGAGTACCTCCTCTTTCGTCTTTAGATGATTAAGCAGGAGTTGTAGTGCCGCCCGTACACTCGCTTGCTTATTTTCGGCGCGGTCGTATGACCAAATATGCTCTTGAACAATCACCGCATCATCCGGCACGGCGAGGCCGATATACGTGAGGCCGACGGGCTTTTGTGGCGTGCCACCGCCCGGCCCGGCGATACCCGTCACACTAAGCGTATAATCGACAGACAACGCCTTTTGTGCGCCTTGTGCCATTTGCTCGGCCACAGCCGCGCTCACCGCGCCCACCGTGTCGAGCGTCTGCGCCTGCACGCCTAATAACGCCTGCTTGATCGCGTTATCATAGGCGACGATACCGCCCATAAAGTAGCGCGAGCTGCCGGAGACATCGGTTAAGG
>DAOTTT010000355.1:0-16997 GCA_034437635.1 Anaerolineae bacterium
GTTACAGCTACCAGAAAGGAGATGCGGCTTCCTCCACCCGCTAAAGCAGGTGGTTTCCGCCGCATAATTTCGATGAAAGTAGACCTCACCGACCAAGTTGCACTCGTCACCGGGAGCGCCCATCGCGTCGGTAAAGCTATTGCAATGGCACTCGCACAAGCGGGCGTTAACATCATGGTGCATTATCGCAGCACGGATGAAAGCGTCGTGCGGGATACTGTGCAGGATATTAAATCACTCGGCGTTGATGCTTTCAGCGTACAAGCCGACATCAGCACACCGGAAGGCGTAGCAACGGCCTTTGATGCCGTGCGGGAGCAGTTCGGCAAACTTCATATTTTGGTCAATAGTGCCTCAACCTTCAGCCAAAACCCGCTGATGGAGGTGACTTTAGAAGATTGGGATCGCTCATTGCGCGTCAACGTAACCGCCCCGTTCCTCTGCACGCAGCAAGCCGTTTACATGATGTGCGATAACGACCCGCAAGGGGGGAGCATCATCAATATTCTGGATTACGGCGCAATCACCCCCTGGCCGGATCGCGTCGATCATAACGTGAGCAAAGCCGGGCTACATATGCTGACGAAGGTCAGCGCGGCCAGCCTGGGCACGGAGAACATCCGCGTAAACGGCGTTTTACCCGGCCCTGTGCTGCGCGATGCGGGATCATCTGAGCAACGCTGGCAAGAGATCGGCGACACATTGCCTATCGGTCGCACCGGGCAACCGGAAGACGTAGCCCGCGCAGTGATCTATCTCGCCAGTGAAGATTTTATCACCGGAACCATCATTGAGGTCAACGGTGGCGAAACCCTTTAAACGGCGCGTCATCTGGATGACGGACATTCACCTGGAATTTTTAGACACGCCGCGCATTGATACTTTCATCCAGCGGGTCGCCGCGCATAGCCCGGACGTGGTTCTCATCACCGGGGACATCGCTCCACATCGCCTATTACGCCAAGTTTTGTTGTATATGGCGCATAAGCTCGTTACGCCCATTTACTTTGTCTTGGGCAATCACGATTACTACGGCAGCGACGTTATGCCGGTGCGCGATGCCATGACCGCACTCACCCGCGAACGCGCCGGGGTCGCGTGGATGCCCGCCGCCGGGATCATCGAACTAGCACCGGGCGTAGGGATGGTCGGTCATGGCGGGTGGGGTGATGGAGGCTATGGCGATTTTCTCGCTTCGCCTATCATCCTCAACGATTATGTGAAGATCGCATCCCTGGCGAAGATCACACAGCAAGAACGCCTTGAGCGACTCCAACGCCTGGGCAAGCAAGCCGGGGACTATCTGCGTGGCATCCTGCCGGAAGCCGCCCGCCAATATCAGCACGTTTACGTCATCACACACGCGCCGCCCTTCCGTGAGGCGTGCTGGTTTAAGGGCAAAACGCCGCCTTGGGATGATCCGTATTTGCCACACTTCACCTGCAAGGGCGTAGGCGATGCGCTTTTAGACGCTGCCCAACGTTACCCGGATGTGCAATTTACGGTCTTATGTGGGCACGTTCACCATGCCGGAGAAGCGACCATCCAGCCCAATTTACAGGTCATCACCGGCGGCGCAGAATACGAAAAACCCGCCGTACAGCAGGTCTTTGTGATGCCCTTGTCTTGATTGCCTATCGCGCCAACGTGCGCAGATAATTGACCACATCCCACCGCTGATAAAACGACAGTTCTGCTCCACATGCCGAGAGATCGCGCCAACCCTCCGCCAACGCCAAATATAAATCCTCATCACGGATCGTCGGCAAGCTATCGCGCAAGTCGTTAAAATCACGCGGTTGAGATTGCCAACCGATGCAGTATTCGGCGTATAGGGTTGCGCCCCGTTCTAAGCTGGCCGCTGTCGGTAAAACCGCGTTGACGTATTCCGGCGGTGGGTTGAGCGTATCCGCGTATTGCTGGCGCGTCTGCTGGACGATCTGATACCCACCGACCATTGCGATAATCGTCATAACGATGGCCGCAAACGCCACCGACACGCTGAACACATCCAAGTTCAACGCGGCAAACGCTCGCATCACGAACGGATAAGCCGTCCACGCGCAAGCCAGCAAGACCGCCATCAACGCGGCGATGTTGGCCGCATTCGGGTTGATTGACTGGATCACAGCGGCATCATTGGTAATTTCCCAATCGAAAGCCGCCCGGCGTACATCGCCATCCGGCAGGGTGATGTCCAGCAGACTCCACCAGCGGCCAACATCATCAATATCGGCTGTCGCCGTCACATAGAGGCCATCTTCTACCGGTTCGACCGGGTGTGTGTCGCTGCGCACATCCCCGGCGGGATGCACATTGATCATGCTCAGGGTTAAATCCGTTATGCGCTCACCATCACGGGTGATGATGGTATCGTGCGTGTTCACGCCGGGGCCACCCGGTAGCACACTCATCACCACCGTGAGATCATCGACATCTAAGGCTTGTGTCGGTGCTTCGGTTTCGGTCTGTGCGAAAGACGGGATCGGCACCGGGGTAGACCCCAATAAGCCCGCCGCCCCCAACACCAAAAATACAAATACCGCCTCCAAACGCAAAGTCGGCATCCAACCGCGCACGACCCCGGCTAACCGTTGCCACCGTGCATAACGCTCCGGGTTCAGCGCGAGATGGTGTAATGCCCCAATACCAAGTAACCCGGCGATCATCACCAGCTTAAGCGCCAACGATCCGGTAAATGGCGTTTCGATCTCTTCAATACCAAAAATCCAGTTGGTCGCCGCATAAATGCCCGTCGAGACGACAATCAACACCGCCGCGAATGCAATCGGCGAAAAGCGCCGCAACGCTGCCAAAAGTGCCATGCGCCGCTGCTCCCCGGTGTAGGGTTGCAGCGCCACCGGCAATACCAACACTAACACCGCCAATCCACCCGCCCAGAAGCCCACAGCCAGGCGATGCAACCAATCAGAGGTGATGCCCACCCAAGGCCACAGCAAAGACCCCGCCGCATGACTCAACACGCTTTGGCTGCCAAGGATTAATGCCGCCATCCATGCCCCGGCCACCAAGTACGGGCGCACAAGCTGCGGCTGATTTTGACGTTGTGCCATGCTCAACAGAAACATCACGCCGATAAGCCCCAGGAAGAAGATGCGCCAGTTCCAGATGTCGCCAAAGCGCGAACCAACCCGCACCAATGACCAAAAATCCGGGTTGAGTGCCTGCGAGAACCCGATGTTAAAAAAGGTCATCGTCTGCTGGATGAGCGCCAGCGCGTTGCCGAAGAAGGCAACAGCCAGCGCATAGCCCACAATGACATTTAAACGCCGCATGACACGCGACGGTAATAAACCCGCTTCGTGCTTGGGGTTGCCCCACGCGGGCACCATCACCAAGCTATACACGGTCAACGCGCCAAAGAGCAGCATAGACGACATAATCGTGATGATGCGCCATACCACTTCTAGCGGGATCGCCTGATCAGTCGCCCCGGCACCCGCTACCCCGCCGATCTCCTCCCCGACGAAAAACACGCGACTTTCCGCGACGACGTGTCCATCACTAGCAAAAGCGGGGCGCAGTTCCACGATGTACGCGCCATCCGGCAGATCATTAGGCACTTGCAAGGTCATGAGCGTATTGTCGTTTTCGCTCACCCCGCCGGACGCGATCACATCGCCCGCTTGGTTGCGTAAGTTTAAAGTGCTAAAGTCCGGCTCTAGTCCTTCGCTGAACCAGTATTGTAAGCGCGTGGGTGGACGCTCCAATACTGCGCGGTTCTCCGGGATAGCCCGGACAATATACCCATGCGCTTGAGCAGGCATCACCGCACCAAGCGCCCATAACACCACAAAGACGATCCATAATCGTGTGAGCATCGGGCTTAATCCAGTTGAAAATGATCAGAGTCTTGGGTGGTCGGTTGATTTTTTGGCTTTTCTTCGGTGAGACCCGGTTCAATGGCGCGGCTGCGCCACCAACTGAAGATCATAAAGCCAAAGAAGATCACGGTCACCGCCGCGAAGATGACTTCATCCCAGATGCCAAGCGCACCGTGCGCAAGCAATGTATACATGGTTATTCTATAACTTCCAGCACATACAATAGTCTCCTCTATTGTACAGAAAGACCGCTAACTTTTGGAGATATGAAACGCATATTGGGCTTATTACGACACCACAAGAGACGAAACAGAAGAAAAACTGTCGCTTGGATAGCGTCATGCCTCGCGCTATAATCCCGCCTTATGCACATAGGATTAAACGCGCATCTGCTCTCCGCAGAAAAAAGTTACCGGGCAGCCGGGATACATGGTTACATCTATAACACGCTGATGCATCTTGCCGCACATGCGCCGGATGATTGGCGCTTTACGGTGATGGTCGGCAAAGGCAACCGGCATCAATTCCCTGATGTGACAATGCAACCGGCCATGTTGGATACCACATCGCCTTTACGCCGCGTCATCTGGGAGCAGGCGATACAACCTTGGGGCTTAGGCCGCTTTGACCTGTATAACGCGATGGCGTTCGTCGCCCCATTGATGCAAACTGCGCCAAGTGTCGTTACCGTCTATGACCTGAGCTTTATCCATTATCCACAGGTACTTTCAAGCGCAAGACGGGCGTATCTACGCACGCTTACCGCATGGAGTTGTCACCGCGCCCGGCGTGTTATCGCCATCTCCCAAAGCACAGCGGATGATGTTCATAAATTGCTCGGCATCCCGCGTGAAAAGATAGATGTCGCGCTGGCCGGGTACGATAAAACGCGCTTTGTGCCCTTACCAGACCAAGACATTATCGCGTTCAAGGCAAAAAACAACCTGCCCGAACGCTTTTGGCTGTTCCTAGGTACGCTGGAACCGCGTAAAAACTTGCCCACGCTCATTGACGCTTACGCCCAACTGCATCCTAATGGCCGCTTGCCTTTGGTCTTAGCCGGTGGCAAAGGGTGGGATTACGCGCCGATCTTCGAGCGCATCGAAAAACACAGCCTACAGAGCCAAATTCACACGCCGGGATTTATCCCTGCCGAAGATTTGCCGCTCTGGTACAATAGCGCGGATGTGTTCGTTTACCCCTCTGTATTCGAGGGGTTTGGCTTGCCCGTTTTAGAAGCGATGGCGTGCGGTACGCCGGTTATCGTCTCTGATGCGTCTTCTCTGCCCGAAGTCGCCGGGGATGTTGGTCATACCGTCCCGCCGCATGATGTTGATGCGTGGGTTGCAGCACTCAAGCAAGCGCGAGAATGGCGTACAAAGCCGCATCAGCCAAGCCTTGACCAAGCCGCCCGTTTTGACTGGCAACACACGGCTCAAGCGACAATCACAAGCTATCAACGCGCACTGGCATAACTGTACAATAAGAGGACACCGCCGGGCAACGGCGTTAAAACCTATGGACGATCAAACGCCCATTATTCCATCTCACGAACCCCGCTGGCTTATGCCTGTTGTTGATATTCTGCTGGCCTTCGCCGCATGGCTCTTAGCGTACTGGGTACGCTATGACCTGCAATTAATCCGCCCGGTAAACGAAGAAAACGCCGCCGCTTTTGGGCCATATATCCCTTATATGCTGACCTTCACGGCATGGTTGTTCGTCAACTATCACGGGGATCGCCTCTACCGAGCGACGAGAGGCCGCCCCTGGCTGGATGAGGTCTACATCATCATCAACGGCGCGACAAATGCCGCTGTGATTATCATGGCCTTGAGCTTTATCTTGCAGCCAACTGTATTTAGCCGCTTGATGCTGGTTTATGTCGCCGCGCTGACGGTGATCTTGCTATCGCTCACGCGCATTATGCAACGGATGATCCGCTCTTACTTGCGCAGCAAAGGAATTGGCATTGATCGTGTGCTGATCGTCGGCGTGGGCGATGCTGGACAGGCGATATTGCGGACGATGCTTGCTCGCAAGGAGCTTGGTTATTATCCCATCGGCTATCTGGATGATAACCCGGATAAAGGCGACGTTGACTTGGGGCGTGTGCGCGGCCTGGGTAAGCTAGATAATCTGCGCCACGTTTTACAAACGCATAAGGTGCAAACCGTCGTCATCACCCTGCGCTGGAAGCACTACGACCAAATCACGAAGATGGTACGCGAATGCGAACGCGCTAATGTCTATGTGCGCGTCGTGCCGGATGTCTTCCAACTGAACATGAAGCAAGTCCAAGTAGAAAACCTGGACGGCATTCCGCTGCTAGGCGTGAGCAATCACGTACAATTTAAGCCGCGTAATCGCTTCGTCAAGCGCACGCTGGATGTCGCGTTGGTGCTTATAGCATCGCCTGTGCTGCTGTTGATCGGCCTTTTGGTCGCGCTGGCGATCCGCTTAGAAGACGCTGGGCCGATTTTATACAAGCAACGGCGCGTCGGAGAAAATGGCAAGCCCTTTGACATGATTAAATTCCGTAGCATGATCCCGGATGCGGATAAATACCGCCAGGAATTAGTAGAGACGCACGAACTCGACCCGCGCCACCCAAAGATACCCAACGACCCTCGCATCACCCGTGTCGGTCGGCTCATCCGCAAGACCAGCTTGGACGAACTGCCTAACTTTTTAAACGTGTTGTTCGGTCACATGAGCTTAGTCGGGCCGCGCCCGCCCACGCCGGATGAAGTCGAACTTTACGAAAGCTGGCACAAGCAACGCCTGCAAATTATGCCCGGCATCACCGGCCTCTGGCAGATCAGCGGACGGAGTGATGTCCCATTCGATGAAATGTGCTTACTCGATATTTACTATATCGAAAATTGGTCGATCAAACTGGATATGCAGATTTTGCTGTTGACACTACCGCGTGTACTGTTGCGCCAGGGCGCATACTGATTAAATTTCAAGTAATCTTTAGACGACTACCCTCAAATGTTAACATTGTCGTGTTTACCATTATGCCAGTTTAAATTAAATTGGCATGACTAATGAGTGATCGCGTACTCTATCAAGATCGTTTTTTGACCTTATTGGGCGATGACGACAAAACCTATGTACACGGCAAAGATGGCACTCAATGCGTCCCGTTGACAGATAGTGGCCGCGTCATTTGCATTGTCGAGCCGTCTCCGGCGTTCGGACGGGACATTTTGACGCTTCCAGGCGGGCAAATCGAACGCCACGAAACCCCGGCCATCGCTGCCAACCGCAAATTGCAAGAAGAAATCGGCTATTACGCCAACCAACTCGATTATCTCGGTGAACTGCGTCCCTGGATTAAGTACCTCCGTGCCAGCATTTATATCTACCTCGCCCGCGATTTAACCCCTAGCAATCTCGGCGGTGATGGATGTTGCAACCTCGCGACAGAATTAATCCATCTAGACGACTTTGAACGCTTGATCGAACAAGGTCGCTTACAAGACTCCTCTGTTATCGCCGCGTTTTATCGTGCGCGTGCCTTCCTCAACAAGTAGCTACTTTAGACGTTCGCCTAGTTTATAATCATTAGCTAAAATAAAATTTGTATAATATATGATAATCTATGTGTAGATTATAGTCAGCCTAGACAGTCTTTAAAAAACATTTACAATGGTTAAAATGCTTGTGATTGTATATAAATTATTCAATCTCTGTTTTAATCTTCACGTTTCGTAAATTTTTAGCGGTTTGAAAATCGCACAAGGAGCACAATGTTAACAGCAATCTATGATGAGAACTGTGTTATTTGCAATACTACGCGGCGTTTAGTCCGTTCTTTGGACTGGCTGAACCGGGTGGAGTTTGTGAACCTGCACCAACGCCAGCAAGTTGTCTCGCGCTTTCCCCAATTAGATTACGAGCAAACAATGGGGCAAATCCACGTTGTTGACAACGACGGTGCGGTCTTTGCCGGGTTTGCTGGTACACGTCGGATGCTGCGTGCATTGCCTTTGCTCTTTCCGCTTTATTTGATTTTACGCTTACCGATTATAGGGTCATGGCTGGGGCCTAAAGTCTATCAGTTCATCGCAGACCGCCGCTATACCATTAATCGCTGGCTCGGTGTGGAATTAGAGCAAATTGAACATGAAGAAGCCGCGTGCGAAGATAACATTTGCCGCGTCAAATAGCTATTGATCGCAAATTAGGGACTGACTTACTGATGACCAAGAAAAATCGTGGCGTAGGCCGACCGCCCCAAGGCAGCAGGCGTGGCCGACCAGTGACAATTTATCTGAGCGAACCACGCGAACAGTTGTTTGCTGAGGTGTTCGACCTTATGCTCAATCAAGGGGTTTTACCCAGCACTGCAAATCTGAATCGTTCCCGCGCTGTTATCATCGACCACGCCCTCGACGCGCTCAAAGCGCGGTTGAACGAAGACAATTGACCGCCTAAAGGCCATGCGCTAACATTGTAGCACTTAGCCCCCGTAGCTCAGGGGATAGAGCAGCGGTTTCCTAAACCGCGTGGCGTAGGTTCGAGTCCTACCGGGGGCAAACCAAATAGTGTACAATGGGCGCATGAATGATGAAAAAACACCTAAATTCAAAGGCGTTGTAGAGCGCGTTACATTTTACAGCGAAGACACAAACTACGGCGTTTACAAAGTCCGCCCAGACCGCAAAATGCCCGCATACAGCGCCCGCGATGGCCTCGTGACAGTAGTCGGCACTATGCCAGAACTCGGCGTTGGCGAAGCAATTGAATTCAGAGGTCAATGGGTAGAAAACCCCCGCTATGGCATCCAGATGCGCGCCGAGCACGTCCGCCCCATCCAACCCAAAACGCTCGAAGGCATCAAACGGTATCTTGCCAGTGGCATCGTTAAGGGCATTGGCGAACGCCGTGCCGAATACATCGTCGATCACTTTGGCGAAAAGACGCTCGAAATCCTCAACAAATCACCTGAGCGTTTGACCGAAGTCCCGCAGATCAAAACATCCTTAGCGGAAAAATTGGCTGAAGCCTGGGCAGATAACGCCGCTGTGCGTCAAACGATGATCTTCTTGCAGGGTTACGGTGTAACCAGCAAAATGGCGACTCGCATTCACGACACTTTCGGCAATGAAACGATCAAGCAGGTGAAGCAAGACCCCTACGCATTAGCGGACGAAGTGCATGGCATCGGCTTTTTGCGTGCCGATCAAATCGCGCAGAGTATGGGCCTAACAAAAGATGCCCCGCAACGCATCCGGGCGGGGTTGGCCTTCACGCTCACCAAGATGGCACAAGACGGCCATACCTATTCCCCGCGTACCACCTTGATAGAAAACGCCGAAGAATTGCTTGAACTACCCGACTACCGCGATCGAATCGAAGAGGTTTTAGATCAAGCGGCTGCGGAGCACAAGCTCGCCCGCGAGCCACTGACGATCAAGCCCGGTGAGCCAGTCGTTGACGCGATCTACTTACCAACCTACCAGAAAGCGGAGTCTAAAGCGGCAGAGTTGATGCGCGAAACCGCCAATATGCCGTCTATCATCACGGAAGATAGCGCCGATATTGCCTGGGATAGCTTTTTGGAAAAACTCGCCAAGCGCAACAGCGTTGAACTCAGCGAGCAGCAGCAGAGCGCCGTTAAAGCCGCGCTGACGAGCAAAATCAGTGTCCTCACCGGCGGCCCTGGCACCGGCAAGACGACAACGCTACAAATGGTCATCGCCGCGCTGGAAGAAGGCGGTTACACCTTCGCGTTGGCCTCACCCACAGGCCGCGCAGCCAAACGCTTAAGCGAAGCGACCGAACGCCCCGCCTCTACCATCCATCGTTTGTTTGGCTTCCGCCCGGATGAGGGCTTTATGTTTGGCGATAATGTGCTTGATGTGCACTTTCTCATCATCGACGAAGCATCGATGATTGATCTTAAGCTGTTCCATAGCATCCTTGAAGGACTGCTGTCAGAGACGCATCTCATGCTGGTTGGCGATATTGACCAGTTGCCGAGTGTTGGCGCGGGGAATGTCCTCAATGACGTGATTAATAGCGGTTTGGCATATGTCACCCGGTTGACGGACATCTTCCGGCAACGAGAAGGCAGCCATATCGTGATTAACGCCCACCGCATCAACAACGGCGAAATGCCCTTTATGGATAACAACAGCAACGACTTCTATTATTTTGGCGTGGAAGACCCCACCCAAGCGGCGGAGATGTTGGTTGATGTGGTCGTCAACCGGGTGCCGCAAAAGTTCGACCATAACGCTATGAACGACATTCAGGTGATCGCGCCGATGTATCGCGGGACTGCCGGGATAGACAACTTAAACACCCAGTTGCAACATGCCCTGAACCCTGAACGGCCTAAACTTGCCGAAAAGCAGATCGGCACGCGGGTCTTTCGCGTTGGGGATAAGGTCATGCAGACGCGCAACAATTACGAAAAAGAGGTCTTTAACGGCGACATCGGTATCGTCCAAAGGATTGATGACGATCTCAAACTGATGTACGTCGTCATCAGCGGCGTGCTGATTGAATACGACTTCTTGGAAATTAGCGATCAGTTGATCCATGCATATTGCATCAGCATCCACCGCAGCCAAGGGTCGGAGTATCCGGTTGTGGTCATTCCATTGCTCACCCAGCATTACATGATGCTGCAACGCAATCTTATTTATACCGCCATCACCCGCGCCCGTGAAATGGTCGTTATCGTCGGCACCAAGCAAGCCGTTGAATTAGCCGTGCGCAATAATAAAGTCTCGCGGCGCTTTAGTGGGTTGCTACCAAGGTTAAAATATCATGACCCGTGATTTACTCCGCATTCAACGCACCATATACGAACCCGATAGCCTCGCCACGCTGGTTAAAGCCTATTATGGCTTCGACCGTGTTTTCTGTCAGTTGCTCAAGCCGATGATGGCCGATACATACAGCATTTGGGCGGATAACACACAATACCTGCTGCGCATCTTCCGGCATCGACAATACACCCATCGTCAGATTAAAGATCAAATGCAGATGCTCACCTACTTGGATGAGATGGGCATCCCCGTCACCGCACCCGTACCTAAACGCTCTGGCGAGATGCTCACGCACTTCCAAGCACCGGAAGGCGAGCGTTACGGCGTATTGTTCCGCTATTTACCGGGGAAACCGCTCAATCAGCAGCTAACGCCGGATCATGCTTATAAGTATGGCGAAATACTGGCACAACTTCATGCAACGCTGGATAAACTGACGATTCTCTATGATCGCCCACCCTTAAACGCGGATACGCTGCTACGGGATCCCATCCGTAACCTGAAAGGCTCCGGCTTATTAGCCCACCGCGCCCGTGACCTGGGTTATCTGCATCGTATTAGCTCTGTGTTGCGCACGCGGATTGCGAATTTGACGTACCAAAAGCCTGATTTTGGCATGATACACGGTGACGTAGACCCCAGTAACGCCATTATCATGGCGGATGGGCGCATCGGCCTTATTGATTTTGATATGTCGGGCGAAGGGCACCGCATTTATGATCTGGCAGCCTTCCAAGCGGAAGCAAACTTCCGGGGTGCGCCGGAAGTGCTGACAGAAAAATTCATCGAGGGTTATCAAAGCCTGCGCAAGCTCAGCCGGGATGAGCGCCAAGCCTTGCCTATTTATCGTGCGGCGCGGGTCATCTGGTCGTTAGGGCTGTATGCCACCAACGTTAACGAATGGGGAAGCTACCGCATCACCGATAACTTCATTGATCGTCAATTTGACGACATCCGCGCCGCCATGATGGAGTTTCAACTGTCGGAGTGATCCGACTTCTTGACCAACTCCGTTAAACGGCGTTCTTGCTGGGTGAGAATGCGATTAAGGATAAGTTGCACCACACGCAATAACGTTTGAGAGTCGTCGCGGATGTGTGCGGCGAATGCCTCGCGCTTGATTTCGATCACGCGGGTGTCCTCCGTCGTGACGACATCAGCCGTGCGCGGTGTATCCAAAATGAGCGCAATCTCGCCAAAACTGGTACCCGCATCCTGATAATCCAGCACAAAGGTACGGCCTTCTATCGTGCGGAAAATATCCACCCGGCCAGAGAGTATGATATAGAACGTGTCCTCAACTTCACCTTCTTTGCATAAGTAGGTGTCCTTGGGGTAGTCGTTCACCTGGGCGGCCTTTAGTAGCAGGTCAACTGCTTCGGCATCGGCATCTTTAAAGATTTTCTGTAAGGCTTCGCGTGCTTGGAGTGCCATCAACTTTTTTCCTTAGACGGTCTGAATATGGCCTCTATTGTAACGCGAATATGACCACCCTCACCATAACTCATCGTTTCTATCCTGCCCCTAACCAGAAAAGAATAGTGACAAAACATACAAACTTTCGTTTGTGCTATGATGATAAGAAGCAATGAAACAGATGGAGTTATCTTTATGGACGACGCGGCATCAACGCGCGAATCGCGCCGAGTTCTGCGCAAAATACAAGCCCACATGACCCAAATGCACATTAACCTGGGTGCCGAACACACTGTAATGGGGTTGGTTGATGTTTTAAGCCATCCAAACAGCACATTGCCCCATCTTAACTACGTTTCTCCACGCAAAAACACCGCTTGGATACCCGGCCCGGAAATTGAAAAAGGGCTGCAAAATCTGCGTGACCGCAACCGCCGCGCCCGCGTATATTTAATCGAAGGGCTTTACCCGCCGTTGTTCTCGCGCTCATTGCACGATCTCGGTTTAACGGTCGAGCGCGAATTGTCGATTATGGCCTATAAGGTCAACAAAGGCTTACGCATGACGATTGCCAAGCCGGATAGCGTCAATGCGTCCATTGTCACCAATCAAGAAGGGATCGCGCTGTGGTGGTATGTGTGGCGCAACGCCCGTTATGATGTCGTCACCGATGGCATAGAGCCGGTCTACATCGGCCAGGATATGCGGCAATTAGCACTCGGCAACCAAACCGATATTATCCTCTATCGTGAAAAGTTCCCTATCGGTGTCGCCCGCCTGACCCTCAACGACGATACAGCCAACATCACCGCCGCCGCTGTATTGCGCGAAGCCCGCACGCCGGAAAATATTCGTTTGCTCTATCAAACCGCAATCGAAACGGCCATCAAGCATGATTGTAAGCTGGTCTTCACCGCCGGGGAAACCGAAGCCGATCGTCGCTTGTGTCGTAAGATAGGGTTTGTAGACGCTGGCAGTGTGATATGTTATGCTGAATCCAGCGACAGCCAGCACGAGACAAACGATGACAATTACATGGAACAGCCTGCATTTATCATGCAATGATGCAGAGGCTATCCGCGACCACATCCAGGCACATTTAGCCGCACGCGGATACACCCTGTACGATCCCTTCGACACGATGCCGACACCCATCTATACAGCATCGGTACGCTTATTTTTATCCCCTCCCAACGCCGGATGGACGCGCATTATCGGCACGGTGATGCCGGGTGGCACCTTGCAAGAGGCGCTCTTGCCGGAACTCGCCACATTGGGCGATGTCGTCGCCTTAACGCTTAATGCCGACGGCATCGACCAGATCACCGCTTACCAAGCTGGGGCAGCGGTTTCGCTTGATGCACTTACCACACATCAAAAGCCCGGTTATAATCTGCATAAGGCGTTGAACGCACAGTATACGCCCGGCGAAAAGTCGGATGATGTTGTGCCGATGGATGTGCTACCGGCGGACGTACAAGATATGGCGCAAAATCTTAATGCCAAACACATCAATCGGATGTTTAATAAGCTTATGAAGAGCGTCAATAAACGTCTAGGAGCCGGGCAGGACGAAGCGCATAATCTACTGAGCGGGAATAAGCCGGATTGGACGAGCAGCGGCGGCCAGCGGTTACGTGCGGTAATGACATGCTTAACCACCCCGCCGGATTGGATGTCGCCGGGTTTTGTCACCGTGCGCGATGCCTATCAACTGCATCGGCGGCGACAACGCAACCCCAACGCCGTGCTATACCCTGGGGATGCCGAAGCCCTGGCCGCTGTGCCCAATGCGTTAGATTATCAGCCCATTTATGGAGGGAAGTCGTCGTGAGTGCGCAAGATCGCATCCGTTGGGATACTTATTACCGCGAGCGGAAGAATCAACCACTTCCCTGGCCATCGCCATTATTGCTCCAATGGACACCGCCCGTCAGCGAAGGCGTGACCCAACGGGCGATGGATGCGGCTGCCGGGTTCGGCCAAAATGGTATTTGGCTGGCAGAACAAGGTTACACCGTGGATATTGCCGAGATTAGCCGGGTTGCATTAGCGCGTGCCCGTGCGGAAATGACGGTGCGTAACCTCCGCAACGTCAACCTCAAGCAAATTGACTTTGACGACTTCGAGATCAACGAGCAACATTACGATATTATCAGTGTCTTCCACTACCTCAAGCGGGATATGATACACAAGCTCAAGGCGGCTATCGTCCCCGGTGGGCGCATCATCTACGAAACACTCAACATCCGCTATCTGGAAGAAGTGCCGGAGTTCAACACGGACTTTTTGCTCGACCCCGGCGAGTTAGTGCGCATGTTCGAGCATTGGACGATCTTACATGAGGCCGATGAAGGCGCAATCTCGCAGATTGTCGCCGTCAACACGCCGCCACCCCAAGATACCGGCGATGACGATTTCGATTGGTAAGCCGTGGGTGCTGCGGGGCTTACTTGCAGCACTGATGTTATTCGGCGGCGAACTGCTGCTATGGGTGGGGCCAACCCAAACCGACATCCTAGAATGGGTGTTGCGGCTCATCGGGTACGGCGCTATCGCCACCTTAACCCTGGATTTAGCCGCCCGTTATCGCATCCGTGATGTTTATGGCGTAATGCTGGTCATCTTAACGGCGGCCAGCCTAACCGCCTTGCTGGTAAACCCCAACGGCGCGTTAAACATTCTGCCAGATCACATTATCACACGCACCATCGGCGCTTATGGCGCGATCCTCTTAGAAGCAATTGGCTTATGGCTCCTGTTCACACGGGGCGACCATGCCCTATACCGCCGCCGGGCGTTGGGGTTTAGCTTGCCCATCGGCATATTCGCGGCGATCTGGGCGCGGGATGCGCATCAGCTTGCCGGGTGGACGACTGATACGCCGGATTTGCTGGCAGTTATGATCGGCATCGGTATCATGATCGGCGTGATCCTCGCCTTTGTCATCAGCCTATATCGTCAGCCGAAAACAGAAACAGAAGCAGAAACGCCCAAAATGATGATTTTATCTCAGCGCGAGTTTGCCGCGTTGAGCGTTGTACTCGTATCTGTGGGCTTTATCCGCATTTTGCAAGATGCGTATGGCGGCGGCGAATTTTTGGTATTGGCGCTGGTTTTTATCGCCTGGGTGGTGTTATGGTTCGAGCGTAGCGACAAAGGCCGCACGTTGCTCAAACCGCATTTTCCGCTTCAGCGCGTCCCCTGGCAGACGATTATCGGCATGATCGGCTTATTCTACGCCGGGTTGATCTTCGGTTGGCTTTGGCCGTCGTTTGATTTTGGCGGGTATAATGCGATGGCTTTAATCGAATTCGCATTTTTGTTGCTCGGCTTCTTGTGGGTGCCGCTGATCGTCATCGTCACCGCCGCCCGCGCACTCGACCGACAATCCCGCAAGATCGAAGTTCTTTAAATTACACAAAGGTGGTTTAATGATCCTCCACGATAAGCATGTCATCCTGGCCGTAACAGGCAGCATCGCCTGTTATAAGGCTGTTGACCTTGCCAGTAAGCTCACCCAAGCCGGGGCATTGGTCGATGTCATTCTGACGCAAGCGGCACAGCAGTTCGTCACACCGTTGACGTTTCAAGCGGTGACGGGTCGCCCGGTGTATACCGATATGTGGCAAACAGACGGCAACGGCGGATTGCCTACGCATATCGCGCATGTCGGCCTAGGCGAAGGCGCAGACTTACTCGCCGTAGTCCCGGCGACGGCCAACACAATCGCCCGGTTAACGCAGGGCATGGCCGATGATCTGCTGACCGTCACCGCTTTAGCCGCTCGCTGCCCGCTGCTGGTCGCCCCGGCGATGGACGGCGGCATGTACACTCACCCGGCCACCCAAGCCAACGTGCAGACCTTGCGCGAACGGGGCGCTTACATTATCGAGCCGGAAGAAGGCCGCTTTGCCTCCGGGTTGCGCGGTAAAGGTCGCCTGCCGGAAACACCAACGCTTATCGGACACATCCGGCGCGTCATCGGTCAAGAGGGCGCGTTGAACGGGTGCAAAGTGGTCGTCAGTGCAGGCGGCACCCGCGAAGCGATCGACCCGGTACGCTATATTTCCAACCATTCCAGCGGCAAGCAAGGCTACGCCATCGCCCAGGCCGCCGTTGATTCCGGGGCGGAAAGCGTCGTTCTCGTCACAGCGGCAAATCAAGCCACGCCGGTAGGTGTAACACGCATCGACGTAGACAGCGCCGCCGCCATGAACGCCGCCATTGTGCAGCATAGCGTTGATGCCGACGTGCTAGTGATGGCCGCCGCCGTCGCGGACTTCCGCCCGGTGCAAGCCGCCACCCAGAAGATCAAAAAGGAAAAATCCACGCAGGCGATGACGCTTGAGCTAACGCGCAACCCGGATATTTTGCTCAATATCAAGGCGCAGCGAGAGAGAAGCGGGTTCCCGCGTGTGGTGGTGGGCTTCGCCGCAGAGAGCGAAAACCTCGTCAACAACGCCCAAACCAAACTAGAGCGCAAAGGCGTTGACCTGCTGATTGCTAACGACATCACCGCCCGCGATGCCGGGTTCGCGGTGGATACCAACCGCGTAATCGTGCTCGACTCCGACGGCGGCCAGCACGCTATCGACCTCATGAGCAAAGCAGCCATCAGCGAAATGATTATCGAGCGAGCAGCTTCGCTGTTGTCGTAGGTAAATCGTCGCTACCCGCGTAAGGCATCTGCCGCTATAATGCGGTCGTTTTACAGTTACAAGTTTTTAGTTTTATCAACTAAAGTAACTACTCAGGTAAAGCCTATATCCCGCATCGGCTCAAAGCCGATGGCTACATTAAACGCTAGAAAGCCCGTAAACGGGCTAGTCAACGCGAAAGATCAATTTTATACAGCCCGTTTACGGGCGGCGCATACATGCGCTGCAAGTGGGCTAGCCCCCGGTTTTGAACCGGGGCAGTAAGCAAATCAGAGCATACCTGA
>DAOTTT010000356.1:0-5938 GCA_034437635.1 Anaerolineae bacterium
CAGCCTCTTCGATTGTTGTGGTTCATTTTTGACCTAAAATCTCTGAAAACTGCTGGAATCGCGCCATTTTGTTGTTTCCGATATAGTCTAACGATATTGTGCTGGAAAATCCAAACCCATTTGGCACGCATACCGTGAACTCGGCCACGCTGTACGATGCGCCGGGCACGTATACGCTGACGATCACGGTGACCAACATGCTCGACGGCATCACCCGCAGCCGACAGGACTTACGCGCTCTGACCCTATTGGCGCAGTCGCCACAAGTGACGGTCAAGTCTTTTAATGTCATTATTGGTAACTACTCAGGTATGTGCTGATTTGCATACTGCCCCGGTTCAAAACTAGCTAACCGCAAAGCCCGTAAACGGGCTAATTGGTGAGAAATATCATTGTATACAGCCCATAAATTGTACCTTATCTCTAAGATACAAGGGGGCGGGGGGTGAGGGCAAAGGTATCACCACATCACGAAGCGTTTATTCTCTGGAAAAGCCTTATACAGAGGATGCGCTGCGCCCACCGAAAACCAACTTTTTGACATTGTGGCATGGCACCCTGATGGTGAGTCGCTGCTGGTGGTCAGCCCATGCCGCATGGCGATCATATCGCTGGATGAATGATTACCCCAAAGCAAAATCTACGGCGGCCTGTGCATGGAGCAGCGTCGTATCAAACGTGGGGATCGGGCTGTCTTCCGGATTGATGAGCAGCCCGATCTCCGTGCAGCCTAAAATTACGCCGTTTGCGCCCTGTGCGGCCAATGCGTTGATCTGCTCTACGTATTGCGCCCGTGATGCGTCGCGGATGTCGCCCAGTACCAACTCATTGTAGATGACATCATGCACGATTTTACGCCCCTCATCATCGGGGATGTAGACGGTCAGCGCGTGGACGTTCTGCAAACGGCCTTTGTAGAAATCTTGCTCCATCGTGAAGCGTGTGCCCAATAAGCCGATATGCGTGATGCTTTGCGCTTTGATGGCGGCGGCGGTGGGGTCTGCGATGTGGATCAACGGCAGATCAACCTGCGCTTGCACGGCATCGGCGAGTTTGTGCATGGTGTTGGTGCAAATGACGATGCAATCCGCGCCGCCACGCGCTAACCGTTGCGCCGCCTTGACCATCTCAGCGGCGGCGGCCTCCCAATCACCGCTGGCCTGCAACACTTCGATCATGGCGAAGTCAAATGAGTACATCAAGCAATCCGCAGAGTGCAGGCCGCCTAAACGCGCTTTCACTTGCTCATTGATGATGCGGTAGTATTCCAGTGATGATTCCCAACTCATGCCGCCGATTAAGCCAATGGTTTTCATCGAAATTATGCGCTCCTTAAGTACACAGCGATTTACGCGCTGCCCCGGTCCAAAACCGGAGGCTAGCTAACCGCAAAGCCTGTAAACGGGCTATGTAAAATGATATTTCGCACTGGTTAGCCCATTTATGGGCTTCCAAGCCTTTATGTAGCCATCGGCTTTGAGCCGATGCGGGATATTTTACTGATAACTGATAACTAAAAACTAACCGAAGGTTACATTACACAACCCGGATGCGGCTGCCGTTTTCGGTCTTATCGACGGCGATATGCACCGGGAAACTGTCGCGTAGTTCGTCAATGTGGGTGATGACCAGCACCATATCGAATTCTTCCTGCACCGCGTTGATCGCCTCGACCAGCTTGGCGCGTCCGTTGTCGTCCTGCGTGCCGAAGCCTTCATCTATAAAAAGCGTGCGCAGATGCGCCCCGGCGCGGCGGGCGAGCATCTGGCTGAGGGCGACCCGCAGCGCAAAGTTAATGCGAAACGCCTCCCCGCCGGAATAAAGCTCATAGTTGCGGTCGCCGAGTTCGTCCGCGATGGCGATTTCTAAGGTTTCCATCTGCCCGCCGCTGACCTTCTCGCGTTGCGTGTTGAGCCGCATGTGCATTCTGCCGTTGGTCATCTTGCTGAGTAGGGCGTTGGCGGCCTGCTCAAGCTCCGGGATGGCCGTCTCGATGACCATCGCCGGGACACCGTTCTTACCGAAGGCTTGGCGCAAGTCATTATAGAGCGCCTCTTGACGGCGGGCATCGTCGCGGCGCTGGGTGAGGGTGGTTCCACGCTCCTCTTGTTGATCCAGCGTCTTAAGCTCCTGTGCTACGCTGATGACGCGCTCGTGAGCGTTGCGCTCTAGGGTGCGCTGCGTGTTGACCGCTTGCTCGCGCTGGTGGAATTCTTCTAGCAGCACATCCAGCCGCGCCAGTGTTTCGGCAAGGGTGATCTGGCTTTCTTCTTTTTCCGCTTTGACCGTTTGCAGATTATGCAGGCGTTTGGTTTCGCGCTCGTGGCTGCTTTGCACGTTGGGCAAGGACTCCAACGCGACGCTCAAGCGGGTGTGCATCGTCTCGTATTGAACGTGTGTTTCCAGCGTGGATTGTACGCTCTCGTGGGCGCTGTTATCGTAGCCGAGCGCGTCTCGCTGCGCGTTGAGTTCGTCCAGCCGGGCGCGGGTCTCCCTGGCGTAATCTTCCGCGTCGAGTTGGGCATCAAGCGTGTTTAATTCGTCCTGTTTGACGCTTAGCTGCGCTTGGGCTTCGTCGCGGGCGTTAGCTTGTTCTTCTAAATTACCGAACCGTTGCATCACAGCGGAGAGCTTTTTTAACTCGCGGCCTAGCTTGGTAAACGTCTTCGTATCCGTCTTGATCTGGCTGTCGAGCGCGTCGATTTCATCGCGTACTGTTTGGAATTCGTCGCGCTTTTGCTGGACTTCCACCTCAACGCCTTTAAGTAGCTCTTGCAGATGATCGCCGTCTAGCGGTTGCCCACACAGCGGACACGCGGCGGCATCCGGCGCGGCTTCTTGCAGGCGTTCCAGGCGTATTCTTAGGGCTTGGCCTTCGCCTGTAATCGCCTGTAGATGGCCTTCCCGCGAGGCTTTATCGGTGCTCATCGTCTTGAGTTGCGCGTCTAACTGCTGATGCTCGGCTTCTTGCGCTTGGAGGGCCGTCACTTCTGCGCGGACTTCTTCAAGGTCGGCGCTGATGTCCCGACTGAGGTCTTTTTCTAGCTCGGTGATGCGTTGGACGACGCTCTCGCGTTCGCTCAAAAGGCGGGTGCGGGCGGCAGTCAGTTGATTTTGTAAGTCGCTGCGTTCTTGGTCGAGCGTTTGCAGTTGTCGCAGCGTATCGCTGAGCGCGCGGTCGCTCTCGCGGGCGGCCTTCAGCGCGGCATACCCTGCTTCGATCTCTGCTTGTGCGGCGATGATCTCCTGGTAATTGTCGATCTGCTTTTGAAGCTGGGCGATGTTTGTTTCTGCGTCGGTGATGTCACGCTCTAACTCGCGCAGGCGAGCATCAACCGTCTCACGTTCGCGCAGGGTGTGGTTGCGCTCTGTGGGGATGTGGGCGAGTGCGCCCAGGCGTTCTTCTTCCGCTTGGAGTGCAGCGATAGCCTCTTGGTGACGGGCTTCAGCTTCGCCTTGATCGCGCAGCAAGCCCGGCCTCCGGGCGAGTTCTTGCTCAATTTCTTGCAGGCGATTGTCAAAGAACGTCAGATTGTTGCTGATTTCCTTGAGCTTTTCCTTGGCGGCATCCTCATACTTTGACCACCGTTCTAAGCCGAGAATGTCGCTTAAAATGCGCTTGCGTTCGGCGGGGGGCTGCGTGGTGAACGCATCCGCTTTGCCTTGCTGTAAAAACGCGGAATGAACGAATGTGTCATAATCCAAGCGGAGGATTTCGTTGATCTTGGCTTGC
This sequence comes from Anaerolineae bacterium, assembly GCA_034437635.1. GTDB lineage: Bacteria > Chloroflexota > Anaerolineae > Aggregatilineales > Phototrophicaceae > J038. The sequence goes on from DAOTTT010000356.1 coordinate 3,734, forward strand.
GTCATGCGAATGGACGGTTCCGTGATGAGGTTATCCTCGTTTTTGTCCGCGTCATGCACGTAAAGATCGAGCGATCCTTGCCCGCGCTTGCCTGCTGTCCGCCGCCGGATGACGCGATAGCGCACGTTCTCTTGCATAAATTCAAGTTGCACGTACATATCCGCTTGCCCCATGTGGATGAGGTCGTCGTCGCGGCGGGTGCGTGCCTTACCCCACAGCGCCCAGGTGATCGCATCCAGCAGCGACGACTTGCCCGCGCCATTCGCGCCCGTCAAGCACGCCAAATGGATGCCATCAAAGCGCAGCGGGTCAGGGGCGCGGTAGGGCAAAAAGTTTTTCATCTCCAACCGAATTGGAATCATAGCTTGCTTTCATTCTCGCTTTATGTCAGCACATTTTGTAGGTGCGGATGGCGATCCGCCCGTATTTTCACGCATCTATTGTCTTTTTAGTCTTGGACGGCAAAAATGCCGTCTCTACGAATTATATTCACCGTGTAGGGACGCGAAGAATCGCGTACGCTATTGTAACTACTCAGGTATGCTCTGGTTTGCATACTGCCCCGGTTCAAAACTGGGGGCTAGCCCACCGCAGCGCATGTAGGCTCCGCCCGTAAACGGGCTGTATAAAATGATCTTTCGCGCTGACTAGCCCGTTTACGGTCTTCCTAGCGCTGAATGTAGCCATCGGCTTTTTGCCGATGCGGGATATAGGCTTTACCTGAGTGGTTACCCGCTATTTCTTTATTACTGCACAAAATATCATTCCGGGGCGGCTACATAATATCCTTAACGACTTTGCCATCCTGCATGACCAGGGCGATGTTACTGGCCTCTTGCAAGCTGGCGAGGTCTTGTAGTGGGTCGGTGCGGGTGATGACCACATCGGCCAATTTGCCCGGCTCTAGCGTACCGAGCTTGTCTTCTAATTGTAGACATTCGGCGGCGGTTTTGGTAGTGGCGACCAACACATCCATTGGCGACATGCCGCATTGTTGCATTAAAGCCAGTTCGCGCAGATTAACCCCGTGCGGCACAACCCCGGCATCCGTGCCCATAGCGATCTTCACGCCCTTTTTCGCTGCTAGGGTGATGCTCTCGCGGTGGGCTTCGATGCTCTCTTGGGCTTTGCGGATGCCGTACTCTGGCATGTTGCCCGTTTTTTCCGCCATTTCGATCACGCCGACGGGCGCGATGAGCGTAGGGACGAGAAACGCGCCTTTTTCGATCATCATGTCGCAGGCTTCTTCGTCCAAGTAAATGCCGTGTTCGATGCTGTAAATCCCGGCTTTGAGCGCCAGCTTGATCCCGTCTAGCCCTTGGGCGTGCGCCATGACCTTGACCCCGCGCCGATTTTCGCCTTCTTCCACGATCGCGCGGAGTTCGGACTCGCTAAAGCCGATAAACTCCGGGTGATCCGATGGGCTGAGAACGCCGCCCGTCGCCATGATCTTGATGAAATCTGCGCCTGCCCGCAGCACTTCGCGGACACGCTGGCGCACGTTATCCACACCATCAACGATGCTTTCCGGCATCCCTGGATACGACGGGAACAGGGTGAAGTTCACGCCGGAGGGCAGCCAGCCATCACTATGCCCGCCGGTGATGCTCAACCCGGCGGTGCTAATCAGCACACGCGGCCCGGCGATGAGTCCTTGTTGTTGGGCTTGCTTAATGCCTAGGTCTGCGCCGCCTGCATCGCGCACCGTCGTGATGCCTACATCAAGGGTGCGCCGCATATAATGCACGCTATTGTAAAAGCGCAGCGAGAACGGATACTGCGCCAAAATGCCGGGGCTTTCGTACTCAAACATGATGTGAACATGACTATCAATGAAGCCCGGTAGGATCGTGCCGCCGCCCGCGTCAATTTTGAGCGTGTCTGCCGGGGTCGTCAGGTCTCTGCCGACCTTGATGATTCGATCATCTTCAATGAGGACCGCGCCGCCAGGGATGGGGTCCCCGCCTTGGCCGTCAATAATGGTGCCATTATAGATAAGTGTGGTGGTCATAAGCAACAACCTATGTCAATGAAAAATATTAGTGCAACTATACCGCAGATAATTTGATTTCGCATCAATGATAGGAGATATGCCAGGGCTTTTGCAAAGTCGCTAAAGCAAAAGTTGAAGGGCATCGGGATAATTCACTGAGAAATAGCGCCGAGCTTCGGGCAGATAACGGAAATCCGTCTGTCGTACCAACC
>DAOTTT010000357.1:0-6318 GCA_034437635.1 Anaerolineae bacterium
GTGGTGATGGACGGTGATATTGATGATTTCATCGACCAACTGATTACCAGCGAACAAGCCGCGATGCTTTCCGCGACGGAAGGAGACTAAGTGCCGACGATAAAGGATGTGTTACACGAGGCTTACGCGCGTTTAGCGTCGGTTTCCACATCAGCGCGGCTGGATGCTCAACTGCTGTTGGCGGAAGTGCTGCAAGTGAGCCGGGCGCATGTGCTAGCACATCCAGAGCGGGAACTGACTTCAGCGGAAGCCGAGCAGATCGCAGGTTGGCTCGACCGACGAGAACAAGGCGAACCCGTCGCTTACATTTTGGGGCGACGGGCTTTTTATGACCGAGAATTTGCCGTCACGCCGGATGTGCTCATCCCACGCCCGGAGACGGAGCATCTCATCGAAGCGGCGCTGGATTTCATCGCGGGGCAGTCGCTGGTGGCGGTAGATGTCGGTACAGGGAGCGGCGCGATAGCGGTCACCGTGAAGGCCAACGCCCCGCAAGCGATCGTTTACGCGACAGATGTCAGCACGGCAGCCTTGCAGGTCGCTCGTATGAATGCCTCAACACAAAACACTGACGTTACTTTTTTTGAGGGGGACTTGCTCGCGCCATTGGTCGAGCGTGGGGTAAACGTTGATTTAATCATGGCGAATTTGCCCTATATTAAGACTGATGTCTTGCAGACCTTGCCCGTGCGCAAGCATGAACCTATTTTAGCGTTGGATGGCGGCGCAGATGGCTTAGATTTAGCTCAGCGTTGTTTGATGCAAGCACAGGCAATCGTCAACCCAGGGGCGCTGGTTCTGCTGGAGATTGGCGCGGACCAAGGCGCGGCGACATGCGCTTTAGTAGAAGACATCCTTTCGGTCAAGCGGGTAGTATTGACGCAAGACTTGGCCGGATTAGATCGTTTAGTATGGGCTTGGTTGGCTTAATGCGGTGTTTATACACGCACTATCGCAAGGGTGTTGTTATATAGCGCGTCCATTGTGTGAAACAGCATAAACCGCTTGCCGATGTCCGGCGCGACTTGGCGTATCATCGTATAAGCGGCGTTAATATCGGCATCTTTGCCGACGACATACACCTGTTTAATGTCAAACGGTGCATCTTTGATGAAGAAGCGCATGGCTGTTAAAAATCCAACGGGGATGCGGTCAATATAACTCATGTCAAATAAGATTTTTGACCGTTGGCTGGTCACCTCTAATTCTGTGTAGAGGTGTTGAGCTAACCGTCGGAAATCGTCCCAGCGCCAGGTTGGAGGAAATGTTATGACGAAAGTGTCTGAAATTTGTGGATCGCGGTGTAAGTGCATGTTGTCAAATCTCTTTTATCTCGTTTGTGGTTCATCACTATCACTATACTAGATGTAAACCGTTTATTGACTTAATTTTACCCACAATTAATAAATTTTTCGGATTTGCGAGGGCGCTATGAAGACCGATTTTTTACTCGACCCAAACGTGATATTTCTCAATCATGGGTCGTTTGGGGCGTGTCCGGCTCCTGTGTTTGAGGTGTATCAATGCTGGCAACGGCGCTTAGAGCGGCAACCCGTGCAATTTTTAGGGCGGGATTATGACGCATTGATGCATACTGCCCGGCAGAGTGTTGCGGCGTATGTGCATACCGCCGTTGATAACCTGATCTTCGTGCCGAATGCGACGACGGGCATCAACACGGTTGCGCGTTCTTTGCAACTAAACCCCGGTGATGAGGTTTTAGCCACCAATCATGAATATGGTGCAATTGACCATACATGGTCTGATGTCTGTGCGCGAACGGGCGCGGTGTATAAGCAGCAGTCGATCCCGCTGCCCTATGATCCCGCAGCATTTGTGGAGTATCTATGGCAGGGCGTGACGGCGCGTACACGGGTCATCGCCATCAGCCATATGACCTCCTCGACGGCGTTAATCTTCCCGGTGGCGGAAGTCTGCCGCCGTGCCCGTTCGCAAGGCATCCTCACCGTGATTGACGGTGCACACGTCCCCGGTCATCGCCCGTTGGATTTAGATGCGATCGGCGTGGACTTTTACGCGGGCAACTTGCATAAGTGGTTGTGTGCGCCCAAGGGTAGTGGCTTTTTATACGTGCGCCCGGAGCATCATGAGATGGTGCGTCCGTTGGTGACCAGTTGGGGGCACGAAGAAGCGACCTTCGCCGCACGGCATCAATGGCAGGGCACACGGGATATTGCCGCGTTTTTAAGTGTGCCGGATGCCATACAATATCAAGCAGAAAGAGACTGGGAAACTGTGCGCGATCGTTGTCATGCGCTGGCTGTGATGACCCGCGATGCCATCAACGCGCTGACAGGCTTAGAGCCGATTTGCCCGCCGTCAGCGTTCCGGCAAATGTTTACGGTCAAACTGCCCGTTGCGGACGCTTTCGCATTTACGGCGGTGTTATATAAGCAGTTTAATGTAGAAGTCCCGGCGATTGCATGGGAGGGTGGGCAGTACATCCGCGTGAGCATCCAGGGTTACAATACATTGGCTGATGTCGATCGTCTAATCGAGGCAATACGATTGCTGCTTGAATGATTATCGTGTGGTATAGTAGGCGTTGTGTTACAGTCGGGAGAGATGATGAGTAACGAATACGATCCGTTCGCACAACGACGCACAATTTACCGTGTAATTTTCTTTTTCATCATTGTCGGCACCGTGCCGTTTTACATCGGCGGTTTTTGGCTGTGGGCGACCGCATCCCCGGATGATGATACAAGCACAACGTTGACACCTATCGCCACCAGCACGCCTATTGGCGCGGACGTGACGGCGACCAGCACGCCTCGGCCATCGTTTACCCCGCGACCAACGCGCACACCCATTGGCAACTTAGGGCCGACCCCTGGCGGTATCTTTATCCCGACAGCGGTGATCCCATCAGCGACCAATACCGACGTATTGATCCCGACATCGACCTTAGCGCCGACGTTGACCCCATTCCCAACGCAAACACCAATCCCGACGGCGACGACACCACCGCCACCGACGGCAACGTCGATCCCGACGAATACACCGATTCCATCACCGACACCGTTACCGCCGCCGACTGATACACCTGTACCTGCTGTAGACCCACCGCCAGAGGCAACAGAGAACTTATAAGTTTTATTTTAGGAGAATAGTATCGTTGTTTGACCTAAATCAGCATCTTAAACGCCTGGTGGAAACACATGCACCCTCCGGGCACGAAGGCCCCATCCGTGCTATTGTGCGCGAAGAATGGGCTGACATAGTAGACACAATGGAGCAAGACGGCCTGGGTAGTCTTATCGGGCTTAAGCGTGCCACCCATCCCGTAGACCCGCCACGTAAGATTATGCTGGCCGCGCACATGGACGAGATCGGCTTGATGGTGCGCGATATTGTCGATGGCTTTGTGTTTGTGCATCGCATCAGCGGGGTGGATAACCGTGTGATGCTCTCGCAGCCAGTTGTCGTGCATGGCAAACGTCCGCTTAAGGGCGTTGTCGCCGCAACCCCGCCGCATCTGTTGAGTGCCAGCCAACGCAAAAAATACCCATCGTTTAACGAACTGGTGATTGATGTTGGCTTGCCACATGATGAAGTTGTGGAACTCGTCAACTTGGGTGATCTCATTACGCCGGATGTTGAGATGATCGAACTCCAGGGGCGCAGGCTGGCCGCTAAAGCATTTGATGACCGCGCCTGTTTAGCAGCGGTGACGGCCTGCCTGAATACCTTGCAGACGCTCAACCACAAATGGGACGTTTACGCCGCCGCTACTGTGCAGGAAGAAACCGGCCTTTATGGGGCGAAGACAGCGGCTTATCAGATCAAGCCGGATATTGCGATTGCCTTGGATGTGACCTTTGCCGAACAACCCGGCGTAGGTGCAGACGATGCCCGTAAGATGGGCGATGGCCCTACGATGGGCATTGGGCCGAACTTTCATATTAAGCTCAATGAGAAGATCAAAGAGACGGCTAAGTATCACGAAATTAAGCTGCAATTTGACCCCTTGCCGGGCAACAGCGGCACGGATGCTTGGGCGATCCAAGTGGCGCATGAAGGCATCCCCACTGCGTTGATGAGCATCCCGATACGTAATATGCACTCCCCTGTAGAAACGCTCGACCTGCAAGATGTGGAGCGCACCGGGCGCTTGCTGGCGCATTTCATCGCCGGGCTAGACGCTGACTTTTTACAGGCTATTGATTGGGACGAACTGAACGTAGAAGGGGAAGCCTCATGATGCTAGAACAGCTTTCCAACGCTGTCGGTGTATCCGGCCAAGAGGACGCAGTGCGTAAAATCGTGTTGGATGCCATCAAAGACCATGTGACGGATATTCGCATTGATGCGATGGGCAGCGTAATGGCTTTCAAAAAAGGCACGGGCGACAACCTGCCGCGTGTGATGCTAGCCGCTCATATGGATGAAATCGGTTTTATGGTGACGGGGTTTGACGGTAACGGCCTGATCCGCTTTACCAGCGTGGGCGGCGTGGATGATCGCATTTTGCCCGGTCTGCGCGTGAAGATTGGCGATACAAACGGCGTTATCATCTGGACACCCATCCACATGAACCGCGATCAAAACGTGACGAAAATGAGCAATCTGCGCATTGACATCGGCGCGACCAGCAAAGACGGCGCAAATGGTAAGGTCAGCATGGGGGATCGCATCGCCTTTGATAGCACTTACGTTGAACTGAGCGATACGATGGTACGCGGTAAGGCGTTTGATGATCGTGTCGGTTGTTCGGTGTTGATTGATATTTTGCAGGGTGGACCGTACCCGGTGGATATTCTGGTTGCGTTCACCGTACAAGAGGAAATCGGGCTGCGTGGGGCGCAGGTCGCCGCGCAAACGCTTGAGCCGGACGTGGCGATCATCCTTGAGGGGACGACCGCGCACGATGTCCCGAACCCGAACGCCGATGCCGATGACACCGACGAACCGAACCCGACGTGTAAGGTCGGCGCTGGCCCAGCAATTAGCGTGATGGATCGCAGCATGATCGTGCATCCGACGTTGTTTAAGTTTATGCGTAAGATGGCGGAAGACAATAATATTCCCTACCAACTCAAGACGCAATTAGGCGGTGGCACGGATGGCGGGCGCATTCACCTAGCTAACGCTGGCCGTCCGGCGGCGGTGGTATCTATGCCGTGTCGGTACATTCATAGTCCGGCGGCACTCTTGAGCAAAGTTGACTACAACAATACCGTGAAGCTGGTGCAATCCGCGCTGAACGCCATGACGTTTGAGGCGTTCAAAAATGCCTGAGCGCGATAAGAAGACCGTCAGCGACATGATCCGCGAGAGTTGGAAGCAGGATAACCCGACAGGGTGGTTTGACAAGCTCTACGCTGCCGCGCATGACGGTGAAGCGCGTGTGCCCTGGGCGTATATGCAGCCTAACCCGGAACTGATCGCGTGGTTGGATGCGCAGCAGATCGACGGCAGCGGCCAACGGGCGTTGGTGGTGGGCTGCGGCCTGGGCGATGATGCCGAAGGGCTTGCCGCCTACGGCTTTGATGTTATCGCGTTTGACGTATCCGAAACGGCCATCCAATGGGCGCATGAACGCTTCCCGCAGAGTAAGGTGCATTACACCATCGCGGATTTGTTCGCGTTGCCGCAGGCGTGGCAAGCGTCGTTTGATCTGGTGGTCGAAATCCGCACGGTGCAGGCATTGCCGCATGAATACGCTGAACGTGCGATGCAGGCGATCGCGGCACAACTTAAGCCGGGTGGGACGCTGTTGGTAATGTGCTTGGCGCGTGAGCCGGAAGACCCACGCGGCGGCATCCCTTGGCCGCTTTCCCGGCGGGAATTACAAGCGTTTATCGACGCTGGCTTGACGGAAACACACTTTGAAGACATCTACGCGGACGGTGCCCGCCGCTTCCGCATTACGTATACAAAATAGGAGTTTTAAGCGTGATTGAATTGGTACGTAAATTAACAGAAGCCTGGGGGCCATCCGGTTATGAACACGGCATTCGGGCACTTATTCGTGAAGAAGTTGAGGATTTAGCCGACGAAATCACCGTTGATCCGTTGGGCAACCTCATCTGCCGGGTAGGGAACGGCGGCAAGAAGATTATGGTGGCCGCTCACATGGACGAGATCGGCTTAATGGCGACCTTCCGCGAGCCGAAAAGCGGCTATCTGCGCTTTGCCAATATCGGCGGTTTGCTGACGGCGACCTTACGCGGTAATCGTGTCAAGTTTGAAGATGGCACTATCGGCGTGATCGGCGTGCATAGTAATGGCGGCGATAAGCTCGATGATTTTTACATTGACGTAGATAACGGCGATGGCGAAGAAACCGTGCCG
>DAOTTT010000358.1:0-4164 GCA_034437635.1 Anaerolineae bacterium
CGCTAAGGTGAGCGCCACGACCCACAAGAACCGCTCCTGGCGCTTTTGCACCAAAAGCGTATACCAAGCCCACACTAAGGGCGCAGCAATCACGGCGTTGACGAGCCATTCTACCACATCGCCCGCGCCTAAGTAATGCTGTGTGATGATCCACACGGGTGACCCCGTATCCGGGTAAGCGGCGGCTGTATATTCCGGGTATAACCGCACTTGCTCAATCCACGCGCCGAACCAATCCGGCTGTAACAGAAACGATGCACCCATCAAGAACGCAAAAGTCACGCCGAAGCCGACCACCACGCGCCGCCGTCCCGTTGTCAACGCCCACAGCAGCAGCAGCGGCACCAACAGATAGCCCATCTGCGGCTTGAGCGTGGACACCGCCAGCGCGACCCCGGCGGCGGCATCCCACCGGCGGAAGATCGCCCACAGCGCGAACACCTGCAAGAAGTACACCACATGGCTTGGTTGCCCTAAAAACAACCCACGCCCGGCGAAATAATCAAACAACGCCCATAAGAGCAAAATTGGCAGCAACCAGACCGTCGGCTGCCAGCGATATAAATTCAGCAGCAGGAACAAGCCGCCGATCAAACAGACCTCTAGCACCACCATCCACACGGCAGAAGCCCAAGCATAATCCATGTTGACCGTCGGCCATATCACAAAGGCCGTATAAAACGGGTAGACGAAAAAGCCGGGGTCTTCGTTTTCGATGACAGGCCGCCCATATATACGCTCTTGGATGTTCAAGCTGGCTTCTTCGCTATACGGACTCATGCCGTCTTGGAAGAATGATCGCGCTCCCTCCCACCGGGACATAAAATCGTTCAAACCGGGGAACTGGGACGTTAACACGTTGTAAGTCAGCACGACGTTGCCCACCAGCACCGCCAGCAATACCACGCCGATAATCGCAACTTGCCAGAACGGAGTCCGTTTGTCTTCTTGCGCCATGTTTCCCCCTAAATGTTGAAGTAATCGCGGTCAACCATCTGCACCACGTAGACCTTTTCCGTCACCACGCCAACACCGTGTTCCATCATGAGGTGCGTTAAGCGTGCACCGTCAATGAGAATAACCTTGGTTTCCGTGATCCCGGCGGCGTAATCCAGCGCGGCTTGGGTAAAGCGGGATGTCGTCATAAAAACACCTTTCTTGCCGCCCATGCCCATCAAGCTACCGACAAAGCCTTGAATATCTGGCCTACCAACGGGACGATCCACCGCCCACCGCTTGGCCTGCACATAGATTGTATCCAAACCGAGCTTATCCTCTTGGATGAGGCCATCAATGCCGCCATCACCGGATTGCCCTAACGCCTGTGCCGCATCCGCATGAGAGCCACCGTAGCCCATCGCCAAAAGCAGATCAATCACCAGATGCTCAAAGAACGCCGGGGAAGCCTGCAACACAATCTCTAGTAGATCGTCGGCTAAATCCTGCTGAAGCCCGGCATGGGCAGCTTGCATCAAGTCATTGGGGGTCATCGTCGCATCCGGCAGATCATCCGCATAGGGTGCGGGGTCGTTGGTCGGTGGGCGCGTTTGCGCCGCCCTAAACGCCGGGAACTGCATCAAGTAGCGACGGTTAATCACGGCGGGGTCATCGGCCAGCACTTCCAGCCCTAGCGCAGTAATGCGAAACTTGCCCCACCCCACGCGCACCAATAACCCCGCTTGCGTGAGATAAGTCTTCGCCCAGTTCAGCCGGTCATCAAAGCGAGTACGCTTGCCACTTGGCAGCAGTTCAGCGCGTTGGGCATCGGTCAAGCCCATTTGCGCGGTAATGACTTCCGCCGCTTCGCGTAAGGTATGCACGCGGCCATCCATCGCCATCTGCAATAAGGGTAATGTCAACTGATCGTATGTAGGAACCTGTACTTTCCAGGAGGACATCAGACGTTTTTACTTTCAATCGCTCACGATAGGTTCACGCGGGACAGGCTCTTGCCGCAGAACGCCATACAAGCCCAGGCACACCGCCACCAAAAGCAACGTCCGCCCGATGACCAGCGCCGCGAACGGTCCCTGTAACGCCCCTTCAATCAAGCCGCCTGTATCCCCGGTGCGCAAAAACAACAGCGGATACTCCGCAAAGACCAATACGCTCAAAAGCACCACCACCAAAACGCCGTTGCGCGTCGGGAAGGCCAGCAAAACCAACGGGATAATCTGCGACAACCACTGCGGCGACCATCCCTGCGACTGCAAGAAGAAGATCAACAACGTAATCGTCACAAAGGCAACCAATCCTTTATCGTCCAAGCGGCGCGTGCGCAGGAAGATAAACAAGCCCAAGGCCGCCGCCAACGCCAAGCGTACAAACGACGGGATCACCGCCGGTTTGCCGTAGAGATTATTAGCGGCATCCGCATCGTAATGACTCGCCACAGAGCCGAAGTTGCCCGTCGTATAGTTGCCGTCAACCAACGCCCACACGGATTGATAGCTGGCTTTGTTGAATTGCGATGTCAACGACGCGGTGACAATCGCCGGGTCGCCATCATTAGCGGCGTTATTGGCGTAAAGCAGCGCATATACGCCCACGAAAATAGCGATCACAATCGCTATATAACGCGCAGCTAAACGCGGTTCTCGGTAACGGATGAGCGCCCCGAATAACAACGCCGGGGTGAATTTCGTCAACGCGCCGATTGCCACCGCCACCGCTGATCGGTTATGGCGTTCGACCAACAGCCAATACAAGCCCAAAAGCAGGAAAAAGGCGACCAATGTCTCAAAATTCCAGAAGATAAACACCATCGGCGCGAGCATCACTGCATAGATCCACGCGAGCGCCATGCCCATCACATCGCCGTAAAGGTGCGCTCCGATCCGGCGCATGAGGATGAGATTACCGACATCAAAGGCGATGACGATAAAGGCCAACCACACCGACCAATTGCTGTAATCGGCGTTTTCCCCTTGCATTTGATACACACCAGTCGTGATGGTATACCACACCGGCGGGAACTCGCTCCACCAGTCCACAAACGGCCAATCCCCGCGTGCGGTGAGTGCCGCCAGCGCGTAGTGATAGCGTCTATCGCCCATCGCGCCAACGCCACGCTCTACACCGGGGGTCACATCACCGACTTCAACGCCTTGGCTGGTCAGCGGCACTTCAACCAACCCGGCGGCATCTTCTGGAACGGGTTCGGCGGTCTGGTCGATAATCAAGGGTTGATAGACCATCAACATCAACAGCCGAAAAGCGACAAATAAAATCAACAAAAGGCGGAAGTCGCCCAATAAATTCAACGAACGCAATGAAAGTTGTTGTGTCATAGTTTGCACACCATATGCACTTGGTTAAGTTCCGTGCGGGTAAAGCCCAACGGCTCGAACAAGCCAACGCCGATTGACTCCGGGCAAAATTGCGGCATGTGCCACGCTTTATCCGGGTAGGCATCCAAGAGCGCCTGCAAGAGTGCCCGCGCATGACCTTGCCCGCGATGCTCCGGCAAGACGACCACTACGCGGATCATCGCTACTTTGGATGCGGGTTCCGTGATGACGGCCAAAGCTGGCCCGTATTTGATCGCCGTAAAAGGCCGCGTGAGCTTGGCTAGCGTATACCCGGAAAGCTGCCAGGGTAAATCCGGCGGGCCATAGGCAATCATCGCTTGAGCGACAGCCAACATGGGCACCGTTTCATATAGTACATTGACGTTTTGCGTTGAGCGGTCTTCTGGCGCGTTGTAACCGTGCAAGCGTTCCAGCGTGGTAAAGCCCTGGCGCTCATATAGCTTGATGCCGCGCTCGTTCTGCTCGAAGCATTCCAGGTAATAGTGCGTATCCTCGCGTTCGCGGGCTTGCTCAAGCAGATGCACCATAAGCTGTGTGCCGATGCCCTTTTCCTGCACATCCTTGACAACGCCCATCGCAGCCAAGCGATTTGTCCCGCCGCGCCACGCCACCAAGCCAATAGCGATTGGCTCATCCCCCTGGAAAGCGATCTGTGTCTTGTTGAGGTCAACGCTATCTTGCGCCAGCATCGCCGCGTACCATTCCGGCGTAAGGTGAATATCCCCAGCAAGATACCCCTCAAACGAGCGGTTCATCGTCTTGGCTTGTACGGCTAACGGCACATCCACGCCTGATTTAAATGTTATAGTCATCGCTGTTATCCTATTGGTTCATCACGGATAAAGATCACCAC
>DAOTTT010000359.1:0-7660 GCA_034437635.1 Anaerolineae bacterium
GAAAACCAGCCAAGACCGCAGCCATCATCATCAAGCCGATCATCATATGCCCTTGGCGCGGGCGACCATGCGACATGGCGTAAAACTCCATCCCGCCGAACAGCATCATAATCGCCATCATCGTCGTCCAGACGATGCCGCCGACAAACATACCAAAGAGGCCAATGGGAATTAGGATAATCGCTGTGATGTAGCGTACTAGGAAGTTTTGAGAGACAGCAGACTTGCGGGGTGTTTCAGTTTTGCTTTCTTGGTGTGTGTTTGTGTTGGAAAGAGTCGTCATAGCACAATTCTTAACATTTTTTAAAAAGATTATAGTCGTTTTTATGCGCGTTTGTACACATCGATTACATCAAGTCGTCCGTATCTAAGATGATCGTCACCGGGCCGTGGTTGTGGATTTCGACATGCATCATCGCGCCGAAAATGCCGTGTTCCACCTGCTTGATCCCGACTTCTTCTAACTTTTTTGCGTAGTGCTCAACCAACGGTTGCGCATGATCCGGGGTGGCTGCTTTGATGAAGCTAGGCCGCCGTCCTTTGCGCGTATCGGCATAGAGCGTAAACTGCGAGATCACCAAAATACCCGCGCCCACATCCAAAGCAGACAGGTTCATTTTACCGGCATCATCTTCAAAAACACGCAGATTAGCCGTCTTCTTGGCGAGTAGTTCCGCGTGTGCTTCGGTATCGGCATGGGTCACGCCGGCCAATGCCACAAAGCCCTGCCCTACTGCGCCGACGACCTCATCATTAACCGTGACGGATCCTTGTGTAACCCGTTGCAAAATAACCCGCATGTTCTATGTCCCATCGGATTGTGAAGGCGGTGTAATACCCTCCGCGACCTGAATTTGTTCAATATGATGCGACCAATGGAATACCCAAAAATCTTGTATCGCCTTCTCTATCGTCAAAAATTGCTGATACCGGGGATCCCAAACGCGCATTGTGAACTTACTCATAGATAACCCCATAATGAAGTCGATGATGCGATGTTCGTTCTGCTCCATGCTCTGCAAAGATGTTTCAATCACCCGTGACCGAAACACGCGCACCGTGATGCGGTTAACGCGCTGGAGCATCTTAAGCGATGTTGCCGGACGTAAGCCTATTAAAGCCATACGGATCGCTGTCAACGACATACTATCATGAAAGTTGAGATGCCCCAGCACGCCAGCCAGTGACCACGCCCCATAACGCGGCGTATACCAATCAGCTTGCGGGATATGCTCGGTTAAGTTATACATTTGTCGTCTTAAAGCAGTGACAGACAAAATCAAGGTTTTGCGTTCGGCGGCACCGTCTAAAAATATATAGGGCTTGCTGTTATTTTTTTTCACAACAGGTTATCTCTAACTCGTTTAAATCTATGCTTTGATGTTACGCGCATCAGCAAGTCCCGTCAATTACCTTGCCTCTCGCGCCCCTTGACGTACAATATGCAGACATAATGCTGACATTTGGAGCAATCGTATGGCGGACAGCCTCTTTGACAATCGTTATCGGTATGATTACATCTACCCGCGTGGGCGTAGTGGCGAGACGCTGCGTGCTGTGGATACGCTGGATAACGACCGTCCAGTGGTGATTAAACGCCCAGCTTCTAACGATGCGCCGCCCATCCGCGCCGGGCAAGAGGTCAGTATCTTAAACGAACGCAAAGCCCTTAAACGCCTCAGTGGGCATCCCGCGCTGACGGAAGTCGTCGGCGAAGGACAATTTTTTGTCGGCGGTGTGCCTCATCAATACATCGTCATGGAACGCGCCACCGGCATGATCGTCGCGGATACAGTGCTGACCCTATCCCGCAATGGGGGTCAACTCCCACGGCTTGAGATGTTAGTTATCATTGATGCGCTGCTCGATCTACTGGCCGTCGCCCATGCCCAAGACATCATTTATAACGATGTCGATGCCAAGCATCTGTTTTGGAGCCGCGAGAGCTACCGCTTAAAGGTCATCGACTGGGGGAATGCCGTCTTTTTGGAAGGTGATGACGTAACCCCACAAGGGATCAGCCGGCAGACGGATGTCTTCCAAGTGGGCGAACTGCTGTACTTCATCTTGAGTGGTGGCGGTCGTGCGGATGTCCCCCGTGATGCCGGGACGAATTTCATCGTTGATTTAGATGACGATGTGTCGATGGCACTCCGGCGCATCATCAGCAAAGCCCTGCACCCAAAACCTAACTTGCGCTACCCAAGCATCGACGCTTTGCGCAAAGATTTGACCGATTATCGCCGCCCCTTAGAGCGTGAGCGCGATGCAACTGTGAGCCACACGCTGGAACGCCTGCGCCGGGAACTGAGCAAGACCGAACTCCGCAGCCTGACCAACACCTTAGAACCGGCGCTTAAGCTCGATCCCGGTTACCCGGATGCTCGCAAAGCCCGCACAGAGATTGATGATCGTCTGCGTGACCTGGACGTTTCCGCTGACCTTGACGCGGTGCACATCTACATGACGGCGGGCAATTGGTCGCGGGCGGCGGATCTACTCAACGAATTGCGCGATAAAGCCGGACCACGCACCACACGCATTGTCGAGCTTTCCTTAGATGTAACGCTGCTGATGCTCGAAGCAGAGATCGACATGCCCCCGGCGGCTATCGCTGATGCGATCAACATGCTTTACGAAGGGCATATGGTACGCGCCGCCCATGCCTTGCTCACACAGGACACACCCGACGACACCGCCCGCAAGTATCAATGGCTCATGGCGGAGCGTATCTCCTCCCGTGTGCCGGAGATTTTGCTCTTGCGGCCTAATCTCTATCGCCTAGAGCTTGCCCTGAGCAACCTTGCCAGCAACGGCACTAATCTTAACGAATCGCGAGATTTGCTCAAGACAATCACGCATACACTAGATAGCATCCCGGATGAAAGCAACGACGATCTTGCCCAATTACGCGACAATTACCGCGCTGTGGTCGATCAACTGCAAAAGCTCAATAAGCTACTCTCTACGGTAATGGTACAAGAGCGCCTCAGCAATAATCGCTTGCCCCTCAGTTCATTAGATCGGGCGACGAATGCGGCGATGGCCTTGGCGGATAACATGCACGTCATCGGCAAGCAAGCCGCCGGCAGTCCGCGTGATGCGATGGTCGCCTTGGATAACAGCCGTTCCATCGCACCGACAAACCCCTTATGGGACCGCCTCAGCCAACGCTTGAACGCCCTCTACGACCTGCTGCAATCGTATCAGACCTACGTCCCCGCAGCGGATGGCAGCGACTTAGCCGACTGGCTCATGACGGCACAAAACGCCCTCACACCGTACACAAACGGCCTATCCGATGAAATGCTCACACAGATGGTCGAAGGGTTAGCCATCGCCAGCGATCAATGGCAACAGTACGCACAATACGCCATCAGTGGCAACCGCGACGGCGCAATCAACACGCTAGCGACCGCTGCCAACGCCGTTCACATCATCAGCCCAACCTTATCCGGCTGGCTGAACCAACTCCAAACGGTGATTGATGGCGCAGCTTACGTGCAACGTCATGCGCTTTTCGGCGGGTTAGGGCGGGCTTTAGCGGATGGCTACGAAGCCTTCGACCGAGGGAAATTAACCGATGCAGAGCAACTTGGCGGGCGGGCGTTGGAAATCGCCACGAACGAACATGAACGCGATGCCGCACAACGGTTAGCCGACCTTTCCCGCCTCAGTCGCGAGTGGGTAGAGCGACGCGGCATTGAAGATCGTGTCCGTTCGCAAGCCGCACTCAATCAAATCGAAGCCTTGTATAGCGATGAAGAATTGCGCGAGCGCGAAAAATTCGCCATGCAAATGCCTACCCGCGAGACGTATCTCAAGGCGATGAACAAGGGCTTGGTCAGCGTTTATCAAAAGCATAGCACCCCTGCCCTACGCATCTACTTTATCAATGTGATCTTACTCGGCGCGTTGGAAGCCCACGAGCAAAACTTAGACGATGCCCGCTTCTGGCAAGATGCTGCCACCCGCGCCTTAGAGGATTACGGCCCCAAACACAGTGCCACTCACATGCTGGAAGACTTCATCAAGCGGCGCGTCGTGCTCAACGCCGCGAGTGAGAAAATTAACCAGATCAATAGCGGCGCAGGGCTGGAACATATCGCCGCCGTCAAGCGATTGCTCAACGAAGACAGCGAGAGCAAAACGCTAGAAGACGCACAGATTAGCATCCGCGAGTTGGAAAATGCGCTGCGCGAATGGGACGATGGCGACTTCCGCACGGCTGGCCTCAAGCTAGAAAATGCCATCAACGCAGCCAATGATGCCCAAAAAACAGCGGACATCAAGCTAGATGGCTATCTTGCATTCTTGCGCACCATGCAACAACACGCCGCCGAACTCCACAACGCCTATCGTCAAATGCGGCAAATCATCGAGCGCCGCCCAGAAGACCCGGACCCTGCCGTTGCCAATGCGTTAGAACGCGCTGCCACCACCACCGAAAATCTGTTAGGCGAGCCATACTTTGCACAATTAAAAACGTGGAACGATACCTATCAACAATTTTTGAGCGTTTACACTGATGACAGCATCCGCCGTAGCGCCAAGTTGGAACGCTTCAACGAGCTATTCAAAGCCATGTTCATCGACCGCCACCCGGCTTATGTGTTGTATCGTCATTGGTACGACACCACCGAACGCTCGCCGGAGTTCCCCGCGCCGCCGACGGACGAACCCACGCCGCGTGTCCGCCAAAATACGGAAGAAGACGACAGCATCTATCTGATTGATGTCAACGCACAAAAAAACGAAGCCCGCCCCGCGCCGATGCCTGCGCAGGCTATCCCTTGGCGGCGCGTTATCATCGGTTTAATCGTTGTCGGCGTTCTCATCGCTGGCGGGCTATTTGTCGTCACGCAATTGAATAACGATGACCCAAGCGGTGATAACGTCGTCGGCGGCATCGCCTTGACACTGCCGGAAACACCCGACGCACAACCCACAGAAGCCGAGACCGACATCCCAACAGAAACGATCATTTCGACCGTTGCACCATCCAACACGCCGACGGACATCCCTACCGCCACCGACCCGGCAACGGCGACACCGGAAGCCACCGCAACACCTACCGCGACGGCCACAGCGACCGCTACCGAAACGCCGATCCCAACAGCCACACTCACGCCGACGCTACCGCCGCAAGGTATACAAGGCTCACAGGAGTTGCTGACTCTATTCGAGCGCATACCAGAGGATGACTTGCCTTGGGATGAAACGATCTTCGCGCCAGCACAGGGCAGCAGCGGGTGGAGCTTGGGCACTGCCGACGCAACCGACGGTGACGAAATACAAATCACACTCGCGCCGGAGACGCTGGACATCTACTATGGCAACAGCGCCCCGGCACGCATCCGCCGCACAGAAGCGACCATCGCGTTTACGACTTATAACCCGTCCGTCGTACCGCTGGAAGATATTTACTTTGGCATCTTGCTTCAAAGCGTAAATGATCCGTCTCTATCACTCGGCATTTCGATTCAAGTCGTTAACCTGAACACCGTGAACATCTACATCCGCGAAGGCGACGAGATCACATTCAATGTGCAACGCTCCGCAAACGCCATTGATCCACGCTTACGCATTGAACGCGATGCAGTTGATGGCGATGTCACGCTGTTCTTCAACGATTTTCAAATCGGGGAACCGTTGCCCTTCCTCGCACCAGAAGCACAGATTCAACCCATCCTCTTTGTGACGGATGGCGGGGTATTGGTCAATGTAACCAGTTGGCAGATTAGCTTGCGATAACTTGAAGTATTTGTATATTGCGACATAATATCAATACTTTCTTGATGTTATTCAACTTATAATAAGTTGAGTTGGGATTACAGAGAACAGGGACGCAAAAATGTTAGCAGTCCAAGACATGATCGAACAAATTAATAAACCAAATAAAAAAGCAAACGTCCTTATTGTGGACGATAAAAAGAAAAATCGCACTTTGCTTTCTCGCATTTTAGAAGCAGATCATCATGTGGAAGTCGCTAGTAGTGGTGAAGAAGCCATCGCTATCATCCAAAATCATCCGGTTGATGTCATTTTACTTGACATTGTGATGGATCGTATTGATGGACTAGAAACACTTCGCATTTTGCGCAAACAAAAGCAGAATCAAAATATCGTAATTATTCTCGTTTCCGCATTAGCTGATAACGACTTGATCGCAAAAGGCCTGAGCATGGGCGCAAACGATTACATCACCAAGCCCATCAACAGCAGCATCGTCAAAGCACGGGTACACAATCAAGTCAAAATGAAGCACTTACTCGACGAAAACGACCGGGTAATTGACGAACTTAAAAATATCCAGGCGAGCCAAAGCCGCTTAATGAGCATGGCAACCCATGATCTCCGGCATCCCATAGCCAATATTAAAATGGCGGAAAGCACACTGCGGGCCTACATGCATCAACATCCCGAAAGCCAAGCAGTGATTGACAGTATGCTATTGGCGATTGATTCCATGCACGAAGTCTTTGAGGATTTCTTGCACGCCTTCACGTTGACCAATATCAAACTTGAGCATAAACCCGTCGTCGTAGGCAAAGTCATCAACAATCTACTCATGCAATATCAGTTTAGCGCCATGAGCAAAGAGATTATGTTGGAAGTCGGCGCGACACCGGGCGTTGTCATGGGTGACCCTAAACGACTTGAGCAAGTTGTCAGCAACCTATTGAGCAACGCAATTAAATATAGCCCATTACAAAAGACCATAAAAATTTGGTCAGAGTTCGACTCCGGTCATGTGGTCATTTGTGTGCAGGATGAAGGCGCAGGTATTCCAAAAATAGAGCGCGATCAACTCTTCACGGAATTCGGCAAACTCAGCACGCAACCGACGGGCAACGAAACCAGCACCGGACTTGGTTTATGGATTGTCAAGCAATTGGTAGAGGGTATGAACGGCAAGGTCGGCGCGGATTTCCCTGATGATGAGGGTTCTATCTTTTGGGTCACCCTGCCGCAAGTGGTAGATTAAGCCTGTACATACACACGGATGCTATCTTCCTGATCTTCAACAAGCGTTTGGTCAGGCGGATAGCGCAATGCAACCGCAGTCATCCACACATCCCCCACAGCCCCCGCCCCGTTGATAATGATGGCAAGCCCTATCATACCGGCCATATAATCCGGCAAGAACCACATCGCCGCCATACCCAACAGCGTAATCACCACCATCGGCGTTAAGGCGATGATGATAAATGGATTACGCGGGAAATAGACACCATCCGCAGTCGCAAATAACACATAAGGGATCGTCACCGGGCCTAGCCGCACGCCCTTCATGCCATAGCGCGGGCGATGCCCCGCCCAACGAATAGCAATACCATGCAGCCACTCATGGAAGGGCAAAACAGCGATAACCAACACGATCAATAAAAGTGAGGGTATTTGTGTCTGAACATCATAAGCGCCCCGCAAGGATTGCACCACATCTTCCCAGGCGATGACACCCAACACAAACGGAATCACTAATGCAATTGACATCACATTCAGCCACAAGACCTTATCCGTGTCTAATATGCTCAGGTGATAGACTTCCTTATAGTCATCTGGCAGATGGTGAACAGGTGCAGGGCGCTTGAACATCAGCTTATGGTGCGTCCGTCCACTCCGGTTCCGGCGTGATGTGATCTTCTGGCCGCTTGCC
>DAOTTT010000360.1:0-2943 GCA_034437635.1 Anaerolineae bacterium
GGTGGTGGTGGCGGTGCCGCCCCACCTGCAGGCGCAGCAGCGCCCTCCGGTTGATCTTCCCAGGCTTGCATCTGTATTGTCAGACCTTCAAAGTGGCTGTTGGGCGGCAGACTGTCATCCGTGCCTGGCTTGACATCAACCACCTTCGCCTTGACGAGCAGATTGTTGCTCTTGATTTCGTGTTCCGCGCCCGGCTTGAGGACAATAATATCGGCTTTATCATCGACGCGATCTTCTAAGCTGCTCATCGTCACCGGGTCGTTATAGCCATGCTCGGAGACGAAAACCTTGGTATAGGTCTTCACGAAGTCGTCTTTATCGAACAGCCACACTTCCACAGCGGCGACCTCTTGGCCTTCGCCGATGGTCTTGGCGATGGTCGCGCCGGTTTCGCCCAAGAACATATCATCCGCATCTTCAATGGCGAAGGAGTCATCATAATTACGTCCCTTGGTATAAATGGATGGACGTGCAACCAGCGGCGAGCCTAAGTCCGTCGTAGCGGCAGAAGCCGCATCTTCTTCCATTTGCCTGCGCAATTCTGCGGCTTGGCGGCGTTCACCTGCCGCTTTCTTGGCATCTTCGATTTTCTGCTTCTCTTCTTCAGATTTTGGCTTGATCGTCTGCCAAGCGCGGTTGACGTACCCACCAATGAGCAAGCCCCAAGCCACAGCAACCACCCACGCCAATGCGACAAACAAAGCCACCACCACAATAATCTGGATCAGCGAGACGATGAGGTTTGATGCGCTTGGCGCATCCTTCCCTGCTACGTCTTCCACCCAGGGCTGGATAACGGCCAAGTTTGCATCGGCTGTTGTCCCGGCGTATTGCTCGCGCAAGGCGCTAATGCGCTCTGATGGCGAGTCCACCTCACCGAGCAAAGTTTGTACATTTTGTTGATCGTAGACTTGGGCAGCAGCACTCGCAGCGACACCCAAAATATATTGATCTTGGTAAGTATCCTGCATTTGATACGGCGCACCATCATAAAAGCGCACCGAAGCCGGGGATAGCGTAATATACACCGCTAAAATACCGCTCAAGAACGCCAAGATCATATAGGTCATCACCCGCGTTGAAGGGAACTGTGGGATAACAACGATCTTGGCCGCGTTCCACAAGTCCACTACACGCTCAGTGAGCGATGTCCCGGTTTTCTCTTCATCATTGGCAGCATCCGGCTTGGCATCCGGTTCTTTGTCCTTTTTGTTGCGCCGTCCGCGCCGTTTCTTCTTCTTTTCGTCTGCATCATTGTTGATATCATCCGTCATCGGATTGCCCTTTCGTGACATGAACCGCCTAACACACCTTTATACTACTGCCAACAACCCAAAACGTCAAAAAAAGGTTGTTAATTAACTGGCCTCATCTTGCACGTCTTTGACGGCCTCGTCCTTATTTTCCGTGCTTTCCGCTTTTGGCAACTTCCATGCGGAGTAGTCGCAGTCCGGGTAACGAGAACAGCCGTAGAATGTCCGCCCGCGTTTGGTCTTGCGGACGACCAATTCGCCGCTGTGTTCGCCGCCGTGTTCGCCGCCGCATTGCGGGCATGTCACCCCGGTGAACTCCAAGTACGGCTCGGTGTGTTTACAATCCGGGTAATTGGTGCAGCCGATAAACTTACCCCAGCGCCCATACTTGACGATCAAATCGCCTTCTTCGCATGTGGGGCAAATGCGCCCGACATATTCTTCTTGCCGGACTTGCGGCATGTTATCCCGCGCATAGACGAGTTGTTTTTCAAACGGATCGTAGAATTCATGCAGCATGGGCCGCCATTCGACCTTGCCTTCGGCCACTTCGTCGAGTTCGTCTTCCATGCGGGCGGTGAATTGATAATCCACCACTTCCGGGAAGTATTCCACAAGCAGATCATTAACGGTCTTGCCGATATCCGTCGGCACGAGACGCTTATCTTGCTTCTCCACATAATCCCGATCTTGGATGATAGCGACCGTCGGCGCATACGTGCTTGGGCGACCAATGCCGTATTCTTCCAGCGTGCGGACTAAGCTCGCCTCGGTATAGCGCGGCGGCGGTTGCGTAAAGTGCTGCTCCGGCAATAGTTGGATTAAATCCAACACCTCCCCGGCGACCATCTCCGGCAAGATGCGGCCCTCGTCCTCGTCCGGCACGGCATCTTCATCGCGGGTTTCCTCATAAATTGCCATGAAGCCCCGGAATTTAATCGCGCTGCCGCTCACGCGGAACAAGTAAGGCGTGTTGTCAGCATCGCCCCCAGCGCGAATTTCTACGCGCAAGGTGTTATAGACTGCTGGTGACATCTGACTAGCGACGAAACGCTCCCAAATGAGCGTATACAGCTTATATTGATCGCGGCTCAGGTATTCTTTGAGCGCACTCGGTTCACGCAAGACCTTCGTCGGGCGGATCGCCTCGTGTGCTTCCTGTGCGCCCTTTGCTTTGGTCTTGTAGGTCGGCGGTTTCTCCGGCAGATACTCCGCGCTGAAGCGTTTGGTGACGTAATCCCGCGTATCTTGCTGCGCTTGTGGGCTGACGTTGGTGCTGTCAGTACGCATATAGGTGATGAGGCCAACGGTGCCCTCTCCGCCAATGTCGATACCCTCGTAAAGTTGCTGCGCGTTGCGCATGGTGCGCTTGGCGTTAAAGCCATAGCGCCGTGACGCATCCTGTTGCAGCGTGCTCGTCGTAAACGGCGCAGATGGGCGGCGCTTGCGCGTCCCACGCTTGACGCTATCCACGATGAAAACGCCATCCCCAAGCACCTCTAAGTGTGGGCGCACGTCTGCCTCACGGCTCAAAGAGAAATCCTCCCCGTTAATCTTCGCCAGTTTCGCCACGAACGACGCACGGTCTTCGGCCTGCTTGCGGAGCTTGGCATCCAACGTCCAGTATTCCTCTGGTACGAAAGCGTCAATCTCGCGTTCACGGTCAACGACAATGCGCAAGGCTACGCTC
>DAOTTT010000361.1:0-3421 GCA_034437635.1 Anaerolineae bacterium
CTGCCCTGTCACAGCATCCCACAAGATCAGTTCACGATCCCAAACAAGCGTGACGATGGATTGTCCATCCGGGCTAACCGCCACATCGACAAAGCCATCCGTCCCGGCGGGCAATAAGCGCACCGCCGCGTTAAAATCAGCGTTATCGTACAACCACGCCCCGCTAAAACCCTGCACAACGAGCGTGTCATCCGGCAACCAATGACAACTAAGCGCCGCGTCACCGCCAGGCATGGTGCCCGTTGCGATCAAATGCGCCGGGGCAGAGATAATCGGCGAATTCATCGACGGCGTAATCGACATCAGTGGGTTTTGTGGCACCGGCGAAGACGACATACTATTGATCGACGGTGGAATGAGCGTATACGTCGGCGAGCTTTGCGGCATCCGGTGCGGCGTTGGCGTATGCGTAACAGAGGGATACACCGGGAGTGTCGGCGATTCTATTTCCAGCATGGTCACAGTTTGATCTTCGCCATCATCCCGCTGCACAAAGAACAACACCGCCCCCACTAACAAGACCATTGCCGCCGCCACCGTCCACACGGAGCCCCGCTGACGCACAGGCGGCATGGATTGCGTCTGCTGCCCGCTGAGATCAGCCAAAGGATCAATCGGAATACGCCCAACGGCGTTGAGTTCCGCATGGATAGACAAAGGCGGCAAATCACGCACCCGCGCATCCGCTTCAGCCCGCACATTCGCTTTAAGGCGTTGCATCGCTTCTAAATCGGCGCGGCGAGCGGGGTCTTGGTCGAGCATCTGCCGGAACAGCTTATAATCCGTCGGCGCTAGGGTGCCGGTGACATACTCAAATAAAAGATCGTCCCAAGTCTTCACGCTTCACCGCCTTCCATGTTGAGCAAAACGCCGCGCAAGGTCTTCTTGGCACGATGCACCCGGCTTTTAATCGTCCCTGGTGATACGCGCCCAATAGCCGTGCCGCTTCCGGCCCGGTCATATCATGGAAGAAAACCAGCTCTAAGGTTTCGCGTTGGTCGCGGGGGAGCTTTTGCATCGCCTTGCGCACCTGGGCACGCTCATCGTTGACTTCGACGCGCTGCATCGGCCCGGTATCGGTCGCCGCGAGGTTCTCGTGGAGCATACCCGGCGTGGGTTTGCGCCGCCGCAGCACATTTAAGGACTTCAGCCGCGCAATAGCGATTAACCACGTCTTGACGCGGCTCTCGCCACGAAAGCCGCCCGCACCCCGCCATGTCGCTAACATCACGTCTTGCAGGACTTCTTCCGCTTGTTGTTGGTTGTTCAATTGGCCGATTAAATAGGCGAGTATGTATCGCCCATGTCGGTTATAAAGTTCATCTAAGGCGCTTTTATCACCATTTGCTATTGCGCGTATCAGCGCCAAGTCTGGGTCTGGTGAGGGCGCATGGGCAGCCTGTGCCATGCTCGCATCCGATCTCTGATCCACTGATTCATCCTAATAGTTGCGCCAGAGCGGATAATCGTTCCATCGTTATCCCAATTGATGCACAGTTTTAATGCGATCAATCAAATCGCTGATGTCTAGGTCGTATGAGTGCTTAACGCCCATCTCATCGACGATCAAATCTTCACCGAGCAAAGCATGGGCGACGTTGCGCACCCCACCCGCAACGACGTTGAGATCATAACCACCTTCCAGAGCAAAGATGATTTTGCCATCGCACAGCGTCTCGGCCATCATGATAAGCTCGCGGGTGAGTTGTGCATAGCCGTTCAAACTAAGGTTCATCATCGCCAGTGGGTCGTGCCAATGCGCGTCAAAGCCCGCCGAGACGATAATCAACTCCGGCTTAAATCGCCGCGCCATCGGCCACAAAATTTCTTTGTAAAGCTGCATATAATCCGCGTCACCATGTCCGGCTGTCAGCGGAATGTTGAGCGTATAACCATTACCTTGGTTTTCGCCCGTTTCTTCGAGCGCACCCGTGCCGGGGTAAAACGGGTATTGATGCGTAGAGACAAACAACACGCTATCATCACCGTAAAAAATATCTTGCGTGCCGTTGCCATGATGCACGTCATAATCCAAGATCATCACGCGCTTAAGGCCGTGTTGTTTTTGCGCATAACGCGCACCAATCGCCACATTGCCCAAAAAGCAAAAGCCCATCGCCCGTTGTGGGATGGCATGATGCCCTGGCGGGCGCGTCACCGCTAGCGCGTTATCCGCATCACCACGCAACACCGCATCCACAGCGGCCACCACCCCACCAGCGGAAAGCCGCGCAACCTCCGGCGTGACGGGTAAAGCGGTCGTATCCGCATCAAAGCGCAAGCCGTGATCGTGATTAGCGGCATAGTGTAGTAAAGCGGCGTATTCCGGCGTATGCACCCACATAATTTTATCGTCGTCAACGGCGGTGGGCTGCACCGCATAGAGCTTATCCAGCAGTTTAGCGCGTTCCAGCGTTTCCCAAATAGCTTGTACCCGTGCCGGGCGCTCCGGGTGGCCGGGGATGTCGTGGGCTGTATACAGCGCGTGCGTCACGTAAGCAGTCGTCATCTAAAAATAATCTTTCGGTTTTAAGAACGGTGTATCTATGGAGAATATGCAAACGACAGAGGACGGCATTCTTGCCGCCCTCCGTTGACGCAAAATTAGCTACTTTCGATGCCTTCGCGCAAGGTCTTTGCACGGTCTAAATAACCCTGGAAGCGCGTCGATTGCTCGGCATAACGCTTCGCCAGTACATCCAAGCGGCTGAAGATCGGCGTGAGGACTTGCTTGCCATATTGCGCCAGACGGGTACGCTCTTTAGCCGTCAGGTTATCCAGCGCACTATGGTAGGTCTTGACCAGCTTATCCATGCGGGCGTTAAAGTCGTCCTTGAGTTCTTTGTTGACCTTGCGATAGTAGCGCAGCGCATAGACACTCCCCAGCGCGGCTACCGGCGCAGCGATCAAGAATGCAGGCCCGGCCAACGCTGCCGCGCCCGCGCCGAACAACGGCCCCGGCGTTCCCGCAGAGGCCAGCAAAGTCACCACTAAGCCACCAAAAGCGGCCAAGGCGCTCGTCGTGAAGCCGTTCATGCCAACGGTGAACTCTCGCTGAATTTCATCTACCATCGCCCCGGTGGAGTAGCTCTTAAGCTCGGCCTCCGCGATGCGGATCGCTTCTTCCAGCCCTTCGCGCTGCTCCGCGTAGACATTGGCATCTAAACCGCCGACTTCTTCTTGTTCCAGCAATTCGATCAACTGGTTTAAGCGGTCGATCACGCTGCGCCAATAAATACGGCTCTGGTCGATCACGGCGTTGATATAGCCGCTGGTCGCGTCGTTGATGTCACGCAGGGCACGCCCCACCACCACATCTTGAAATTCCGATTGCAGCTTTTCGCGGCTGACGGAACGCCCCAACTTGCGGATTGAAAGATTGTTTTCAATGAAATCAATCCCCCGTTTACGCATCCCAACA
>DAOTTT010000362.1:0-8342 GCA_034437635.1 Anaerolineae bacterium
CCCGCCGTACCCCAAAACCCCGCCGACGAAAGAGCCATTGCTGCGCTTGCTCAAGCAGGCACGGGCGTTCGGCATCGGCTTGGTAATGGCGACCCAAAACCCCGGTGACGTGGATTATAAAGGCTTGACCAATGCCGGGACGTGGTTTATCGGGCGGCTGCAATCCGACAATGACCGCGATAAGGTGATGGCCGGGCTGCGGCAGATGGCTAGCGCGGAAGACAACCTTAATCTGCGCGATGTGGAAACGCTGGTTGCGGACATCCGCCCGCGCGTATTCCTCATGCGCAATGTGCACGACTCCGACGGGCCGATTTTGGTGCATACGCGCTGGGTGATGAGCTATCTACGCGGCCCGCTCACACGCGATCAAATCTCGGACTTGATGCGCCAGCAGCGCCAAGAATTGATGCAGCGTGTCGCGCAGAACTACGGTCAGCAGCAGGCGGCATCTTGGCAGCAGCAGGCGGGCATCCAGGCGCAGCAGCGTACACAAATGACGGGCGCACCGCAGAGCTTGCCGGGTATGAGTGCCCCGCCCCCTAGCTTGCCCGGCACGAGCAATCAAGCGTATAACACCGGCATTCAAGGGGCACCGCCGCCGCTGCCGCCGGGTATGGGCGGTAACTTCAGCGCACAGAGCGCACCGCCGCCCCAACAGAGCACGGCGATCCAGCACACCGGGCCAAACACGCCGCGCAATATCCCATCGGATTTCAGCCAGCATCAACCGCCGGTGTCGTCCAATATCGCGCAATACTTCTTGCCAGTGAATGGCAATAATCAATTGGCTGCGGGTGGCGGTGGGCAGTTGGTTTATCGGCCTGTGCTGCTCGCGCAAGCTGTTGTCCGCTATCAAGATCGTAAGGCCGGGATATACACGGCGCGGGTGTTTACTTATGCCGTGCCAGAAGTACGGCAGGCGGGCTTGATCCACTGGGAAGAACACCAGATCGACTCGATCAATTCGCGGGAAATCCGCAGTGAACCGCAAGGGCAGGCCGTGTTCGGCGATGTGCCGCCCGGCTTGACTGAAAGCAAGCGTATGACCGCCCTCAAGCGCGAGGCGACGGATATGCTCTACAATACGGCGATGCTGGTTATCCCCTTCAACCCGGATTTGAAAATTTACGGCAGCCCGGACGCAGACTTTAGCGAATTCCAGACCGCCGTTGCACAAGCCGCCCGCGAGCAGCGTGATGCAGAAATGGACAAGCTCTCGCGTAAATATGCCGACCGCATGGAAAAGCTAGAGGACAACCTGAAGAAGAAAGATATGGAACTCCGTGCGGAGAAGAAAGAACTTGGCGACCGTCGGCGTGAAGAACTCTTTACAACGGGCGAGGCTTTGCTCAGTCTGTGGCAAGGGCGCACGAATTACACGCTCTCTCGCATGAGCCGTGCCACCCGCTATCGCCGCCAAACTAAAGAGGACATCAGCGAGAGTTACGACTCGCTCGACGAACTAGAGAAAGAAATGGGCGAGGTCGAAGCGGAGTTTGAGCAAGTGCTGGAACAAACGAATCAAAAATGGGCGCAGATCGCCAACAACACCCAAGAGCACGTCATCAACCCCTACAAGAAGGACATCCAGCTAGAGCTATTCGGCATTGGTTGGTTGCCGGGCTGGTATATGGTGCAAAATGGGCAACCACAAGTCATTGATGCGTTTTAGATCGCTGTAGCATCCCATTAAAAATCCCTGTAGTCAACTACAGGGATTTTTGTAGTGTTTAGAAGAAACCGCGCCGCCCATAACGTTCTTCCTTGAACGGATCGCCGTAATTGTGATACCCTGCTTTTTCCCAGAAGCCGGGCTTATCCACCGGGCTGAACTCCAGCGCCCGCACAAACTTCGCGGATTTCCAGAAATAGAGATGCGGTACGAGCGTGCGCACAGGTGCGCCATGATCGGGTGTGATGAGTTCGCCTTCGTAGATGTGCGCTAACAGCACGTCATCACGCATCATGTCCTCAACGGGGACGTTGGTGGTGTAGCCGTAGTCGCAGTGGGCGATGATATGCTTGGTGGTGTCCTTCATCCCGGCAAGCGCGGCAATGTGGCTAAACTGTACGCCTGTCCATGTGGTATCAAACTTGCTCCAACGGGTGACACAGTGAATGTCCGTCGTGATGGTGACGGTGGGCAATTCCTGGAGGTTCTCCCAGTTCCAATTGAGTTCGTTTTCTACCTCACCGAACACGCGCAGATCCCATGTTTGCGGGTCGAATTTGGGGTTGGGGCCATAGGTCAGCACCGGGAATTTGGTGGTGAGTGATTGCCCCGGTGGGAGCCGCCCCTGCTTTTTCATCTCGTCTTCTTGGTTTCTGCGTCCCATTACGTTGTCGAGAATACCCATAGATTAACTATCCTTAGCTAACTTTTACGTACATTATAACCCTCAAATCTATAGAGGAGGATGAATCCAATTTTAACGTCCGACCCAATCCCGCAGGTATAAAAAGTCGTGGCCGATGGTGCGCTTGCTGAGTTTGGCGACATTGGGCATGGTGCGTTTGTAGTGGTTGGCCTTCACCCGCCGCCATACATCTTTGACGAAAGCGTCCTTAAAGCCCTCCGCGATGACCTCATCGACGGTGTACCGTTCATCCACGAGCAGATACAACACCTGATCGACATCATCATAGGTAAAGCCGAGTTCGTCTTCGTCGGTTTGGCCTTCCCACAGGTCAGCGGACGGCGGCTTATCAATGATTTGGTTGGGTACGCCCATCGCCCGCGACAGTTGCCGTACTTGATACTTGTATAAATCCGCGATGGGCTGCATGGCGACCCCGCTATCCCCATAAATGGTGGAGTAACCGAGCAAAAATTCGGTCTTATTGCTGGTGCCGACGGGCAATAACCCGCGTGCGGCGGATTGATCGTAGAGCACGACCATGCGACACCGCGCCATGATATTACCTTTGCGCAGGCGCGTCATCTCCGGGAATTGGTTGATGAGGCTATCGGCCATGCCGCTGATGTCTACGGTGATGCTGGGCAAGCCTAGGTCATCAATGACGGCATCGGCATCGACTAAGCTAGCTTCTGATGACGTTTTGTAGGGCATCCGCACGACGAGCACGTTTTCCGCGCCGAGCGCCTCCGCACTCAGATAAGCGGACAAGGCGGAGTCTATGCCACCGGAAAGGCCGATGACCGCGCCGTTCATATTGGCCTTTTCGATTTGGTCGTGGATGAAACCCGCCAGCACTTTAGTCGCAATATCCGTGTTGATGTCCAGGCGGTGTAAAATGTCACTCATGGTTTGCTCCGTTTTGGTTTGTGTGTGGGCGGTTGGCGAGTGTGGCTTCCACCCAAGCGGCATCATCTTCGTTTAAAGGGGGGCGCAGGGTGCGCGTATGATCGACATTGATTGCATACCGGGCTTGCACATAAACTTGCTTAAAGATGGCGGCCAAGTTCAGCGGTGTATCGGCGTGTTGAGGATGCAGCGGAATAGGAATAGTGGGTAGTGGATCGCGCAGACCAATTTCGTAGACGAAGCCATGTACATCGTCGTTGGCATCCACTTTGACGATAAATGCGGTATAGCCTTCGTCGGGCATCCCGCCTTCTGTGCGTTGGCCGCCGCGCAAGAGGTCGATCTCTACGAAGTTCACGCGGTTCAAGATGAAATGTTGCCGCCGTCGTAAGTAGGGGCGGTCTACACCACCGGCTTTGTCGTCCGGCGTGAGCATCTCAATGAGTGTGACCAGTTCGCCGCGTTCGCTGCGGATTTCAACGTGACTTGGCTCCCATATATCATAAAACATGGGTTTATAGCGTCGGGTGGATGGCGTAACATCGGCGGTGTGGTCGGTGGTGAGCGATGTAATGGGCGGTGGCGTGCTGGCGGTTGGGTTGTGCGGGTCGATGTTGCCGTATTCATACTGGCGCAGGGTGGCGTAGTAATGCGGCGCGACGTGCTGATTGAGCGTCAAGCGAATTTGGCTGGTCATCAGCGTATGGAACTCGCGCCATAATTGGTCTTCGATGAAGGGGTCCATGCCAGGGAAGATCGGGTTCAGGTAGGACATTGTGATTACTACTGCCGTGTGCGATTGATTTCTACCATAAGCATACCGTAATTGAGTCTAATTTTACAGTGGGGTGATGCTGGCATCACCCAATCGACCTATAGCAATTTGCTTCGGATGACACCCTACATCCAAGCGCATAAACGGTAATCTATAAGTAGAAAGATAAATTCACAGAAAGGATTACCATGCAGTTACAAGAAGGCATGATGATTTATACACATGACGGCGAAAAAGCTGGGGACATTGAGCGTTTTGTACTCGACCCTGGCGCACAAACAATCAGTCACGTTGTCGTATCCAAAGGGCTGATCTTTGATAAGGAACTGGTCATCCCGGTCGATCATTTTCATATGGAAGGAGATGAACTGCGGCTGAAGGCAAAGATCGACGACCCTTCAGCATATCCAGAGTTTGATGACACCGTGTTTATTACACCGGATAACCAAGAGGTCTTGGAGCGCTTCCAGTATCAGTATGAGCTTCCGCTATACTATTATCCCTATCCGCTGGGTGCCGACAACTACTTCCCGCCGCGGCCTGATCTAGACTCGCAAGAGCCGGTCAAGGTCGAAGTCCGCAACATTCCTTCCGGGCGTGTGCCTGTAGAAAAAGGTGCCGATGTCGTCAGTTCTGACGGCGTGAAGGTTGGCGATATTGAAGAAATCTTTGTGGATCCTAACTCCAACGAGACCAGCCACTTCACGGTTGCCCAGGGCTTCATCTTTAAGGACAAGAAGCTCATCCCGGCCTATTGGGTCGAACAGGTAACAGAAGACAGTGTGCACCTTGGTGTGAGCGAAAAGACATTAGAAAAATTGGCGGATATGTAACCGCACAACAATAGCATAACGGTGAAAGCGCATTGCAAGCTGCAATGTGCTGTACCTAGCCACTTGACCAGGCCACCCAGTACAGTCGAATTTGTAACCACTATTAGCCCCTTGCCTGATGTGTTTTATGTGCAGAAAACGGTAACTACTCAGGTAAAGCCTATATCCCGCATCGGCTCAAAGCCGATGGCTACATTAAAAGCTAGGAAGCCCGTAAACGGGCTGTATAAAATGATATTTCGCGCTGACTCGCCCGTTTACGGGCGGCGCATACATGCGCTGCACTGTGCTAGCCCCCGGTTTTGAACCGGGGCCGCATGTAAATCAGAGCATACCTGAGTAGTTACAAAGGCGCTGAAGTTGGCCTTCAGTGTGATGCACCAAAATCATGCCGTGCACTATACCAGCATCAATAGCCGTCGCTAGGCGCAGGTGCTGGTTTGATCTACAATGGAGCATATAACGAGATTGTTAGCTTAGATGTGTAGGTTATGCGGCGGCTGTTGGGTGATATAGACTTCTGGTTATATACGACGGGGATTGCAGCGATGACGATTGTCGTTGCCCTGGTGGTGTGGCGGGTGAACTTTAGCCAAGCCAATAATGAACCCCGTGTTATCGCTCATACACCACCGCCGACATTAACCTACACACCGACCTTCACCGCAACCGTGACGGCGACCCCCTCTTTTACACCTACAGCAACTGCGACAAATACGCCAACAGAAACGGCGACCGCGACGGCGACCGCAACGGCGACGGCGACCGCGACCGCGACGGCGACCGCGACGGTCACGCCCACAGCCAATATCACAGAAACGCCAACATCAACGCATACACCGACGGTCACACCGACGGTCACACCGCCACCAGCGGCAGTGGTGCATTTGGTGCAGCCGGGACAGACGATTTATGACATTGCCCGGATGTATAACATTTCGCTGCGGGCGCTGGCGGAGGCAAACGCGCTTGATGATCTCATGGCGATTGCGAATGGCGACCGCTTGATTATCCCGCCGAACGCGCCGCGCATTGGTGAGTCGGCCTTTAACGCCGAGGCGACATTGGAAGTTGCGCCGTCTACCGAAGTGGGGTCCCGGATTGATACGATTAACGGCATGGCACGCGATCAATTCGTTGTGATAACGGATGATGTAGCCGATAATGTGCGCACGATTTACGCGGCGGGGCAGGCACTAGGCCGCAACGCTCGCGCTTTTTCCAAGCTAGGGGATAGCACCATCGCGTATCCGTTGTTTTTGGCGCGGTTTGATGGCGAAAATTATAATTTAGGCGATTACAGCTATCTCCAAGAGACCATCGACTACTTCGCGGGGTCACATGGCCGGGATAGCGTGGCGGTGCGGGTGGGCTTACATACTTGGTCGGTTATGGATCCGATGTGGGCAGGGTATCCGTGCGAGAGCGGCGAGAGCTTGCTTTTATGCGAGATCCGCTCGCATAATCCAGCGTTTTTAATCATCCGGCTAGGGGCTAACGATGCCGGTGTGCCGAACACAGTTGAGCGTAGCTTCCGCGAGATTATAGAATACTGCATCGCCAATGGTATCGTGCCGATCATCGGCACTAAAGCCGACCGCGCCGAAGGAAGCGACATCAACAACATCATCATGCGCGACCTGGCGGCAGAATACAAAATCCCGTTGTGGGATTTCGACGTGCTGGCCGCGACGATCCCGGCGCGGGGGCTAGGCGCGGATAACGTGCATATGACCGCTTTTTACACCCACGATTACAGGCAGATTGAGGCGTTCCGGCGGGGGCATAGTGTGCATAACTTGGCGGCGCTGATGCTCTTAGATGAACTGATTCAGATCATTGATGAGACTTGAACGAGAGTTCTGAAAAACATACGAAAAAATGATATTAAGCACTTTCATAAAATAATGAAACACGCTACACTGCATAAAATAACCATTAAGGAGTATCCATGCGCATTACGGTCGGTTTAGCGCAGACATACCCCAAACTAGGGGACGTGCAAGCCAACTTAAACACCCACTTGCAACAGGTCGATGAGGCCGCCGCCCAAGGCGTTGACCTCTTGATCTTCCCGGAGCTTTCGCTCACTGGGTATCAGGTGCAAGATCTGGTGCCGGAAGTCGCCATCCGTGCGACGGCTGATGATCCCGTATTCGCGCAGTTATTACAGGCCAGCCATAAGCTGGATCTGATGGTCGGCTTTGTGCAGCAGGATAAGCGGAACCGTTTCTATATCGCGTCGGCTTATCTGAGCCAGGGCGAATGCCTGCACATTCATCATAAAGTGTACCTGCCGACTTATGCCATGTTCGATGAGTCGCGCTACTTCGATCAGGGCGAACACGTCCGGGCGTTTGATACGCGCTTTGGCCGCATGGGGATGCTCATCTGCGAAGACTTTTGGCATATGTCACCGCCGTATTTGCTGTGGTTGGATGGCGCGGACGTGCTCTTACTGCAATCGTCCAGCCCTAGCCGGGGGCTTAACGCCAGCGACCGCATGACGGGCACCCGCTGGGTTGAACTCGTCAACCAAACCTACGGTAGCATGTTCACCGGGTATGTCGTCCACTGTAACCGCGTCGGTTACGAAGACGGCAAAAACTTTTGGGGCGGGTCGTCCATTGTAGACCCCGACGGCGAATTTATGACACATGGGCATTATTTCGATGAGGCGCTCATCGTACACGAAATTGACCTTAATCAAGTGCATCGGACGCGGGCGCGGCTGCCTTTGCTGCGCGATGAGCGACCACACTTGATCCTACGCGAACTAACGCGCATTCTGGATAGAGTTGAGGATTAAGTCAACGACCACCCGCTTCAGCGGGTGGCTTGAAGCCTTCGGGCTGAAAGCCCATGTTGACCAGCCTCAGCCACGCCGAAGGGCTATGGCTACGTTATCGGTAGCCGTTCAAGACTACCCTGGGGTAACGCCACCAGCCCCAGGCTCTGGAACCTACACGTTAAACAGTCTGAGGGTCTAGGACAGTGCGTGTTCGGGAAAGTACGGGCCGATAACATTGGCGAGGTGGACGTTACCGCCACGACACGGCGAGTCGGTTCGGGGACACCCGCCCTTCGGGGCATAGGTGCCAAGTACGAGAAAGGAGTGGGTTAAAACGGCCTGCCTTTAGGCAGGGGTTTCAGACCCTATATACAGACAATGATGATGATACAAAGTTACAGTAACCTGGGTCGTCTTTACGGTGAGTGCATCCTCTATTGGGTGCTGGAAAACGCGATAGAACTGGGCGAAGTAGACGATTATCAAATGCGCGAGGGCAGCGGCTTAGACGATTTGCAATATAAGATCGGTCTCAATTGGTTGATTGAACATCGCCTGCTGGAAAAACCTCAGCCTGAAAATCTCCAGTAAACGGTAGTAAACTTCGATTAGTTGTTGGTTTTTAGTTGCTCGTTTTGGGGTTATAGCTGTTGTGGAAAACGCCATTTTGCCCT
>DAOTTT010000363.1:0-8174 GCA_034437635.1 Anaerolineae bacterium
CTGATAAGTCAAGTTCCCGTTTTTGGGTTGTCATTTGCTCTCACTCTTATTGCTTTCGTTCTCCTCTTATTTAGGGTAACATACTTCCCCAACCTTTTTTTGAAACACCAAAAGCGGGTGGTAATTGACGAACTCTAACGCCTCCAAGCATGTCACGACATCAAAAGCGTTATCGTCGAAGGGCAAGGTCTCCGCTGGCGACCAGACCAATGTCACCCGTTCCCCATCATCGACAAACTTGGCCGCCGCTTGACGCAGCATTCGCCGGCTTAAATCCAAGCCGATGATGCTGCCGGTAAACTGCGTATGGTTGAGCAACGCATCCGGCAAGCGCCCGGTACCTGTCGCCACATCCAAGACCATCAGCGCGGTATGCGGCACAATCGCCCCCATAAGCGGCTTCGCCAGCAACACATGGTCATACTGTGGGTCAAATTCTTTGATTTTGTCGTAGCGCCCGGCGTAGAGATCGTACAAACGAACGACGATCCCGCGCCCTAAATAAACGCCCTCCGACTCAAACACCAACCACCAGATCACCAAAGCGGCGATCAGTGCCAGAATCAACAAAAAGTAGATCACAGCAGTTCTTTCTCCCGCAGATAGGCTTCACATTGCGCAATGCCATCCTCTAAGCTCACTTGCGGCGACCAATCCAGCAGATCACGGGCTTTGTCCATCTTATAATTGTAATAACTCAGCAGCATGGGCACAAGATCATTGAGGTCCTTGGTCATGGCATTTTTAGGCGACACTAGCGCGATGAGTGGCGCAATAGACCGCAATAAGATCGGCGGCACACCGATCCAGAATTTGGTACCGGCTAAAGCCGCATACCCACCCAAAAAATCGCGCCATGTCGGGGAAGGATCCGGCGTGCAGTTAAAAATTTCATTACGTGCCTGCGGGTGTCTGGCCGCCGTCAAACATAAATCAACCACATCATCAACATGAATAGGAAACGCTGCGCCGCTGCCATTGCCCAACCAAATACCACGCTTGGCAATGCGAAACATCTGCTTTGTCCACATAGTGCTGCGCGGCCCGTAGATCATCCCTGGCCGAATGATCGTATATTCCAGCCCGTAGCGATGCGAAATATCAATGACTTGCTTTTCCGCGCCGACCTTCGTGATGTGATAGGGATCTGCGCCGGGATCGTAAGGCTCATCTTCGGTCACATCTTGCCGATTACGATAGCCATAGACCGATATCGTGCTGATATGCACCAAGCGTTGTACACCAGCATCCGCCGCAGCACGGGCGACGTTATACGTACCATGTATGTTGACCGTCGATTGCTGTTTGAGCGACCCACCAAGCGCCGCCGCCACATGGAACACCACATCGACATCTTGCATCAGCTCATCTAAACACGCTTTATCCGTAATATCACCGGGAACCGTTTCAATACATTCCCGGTCGCGGATGTAGCCATCACGCTCAGGCCGACGCGCTAACGCCTTCACATAAACGCGCTCTTTTGCCAAACGACGCGCCAATGCCCCGCCTAAAAAGCCTGTCGCACCCGTAACCAATGCCGTTTTCATAGAAAAAAACTTTCTTTTTAGTAACGTTTTGCCCTGTTGCCTGTTATCATATATGGAGATGACTTAAAAATATACTTGTTTTCAGGCGACTTTTTACCACACAAGGATTCTACCTTTGCCTGAAGTTAATTTACTTGGGAACTTAGAGCAACTTAATCAACAATTGGAAAGTGCATCCCCGCAGGAGATATTGCGCTGCGCTGCGGATCGCTTCGGCCAAGGGCTGGTGATCGTCACGAGCTTCCAACATACCGGGATCGCAACTATCCATATGATGCAAAAGATAGCGCCACATATCCCAGTGATGACACTGGATACAGGGCTACTTTTCCCGGAGACATACGCGCTCATTGATGAGATGACCACCCGGTTCAACCTGAACCTCATCCGCTTACAACCGGATCTCACCGTGCAAGAGCAAGCAACCCATCACGGTGAAAAGCTCTGGCAAAGCAACCCGGATGCGTGCTGCCACATGCGCAAGGTCATTCCACTAGATCGCGGCTTAACGCCCTTCGATGCATGGGTTACCGGGTTGCGCCGCGACCAATCGCCAGCACGCGCCAATACGCCCATCGTCAGCAAAGACCGCAAGCGCCCCGGCAAGTTCAAAATTGCGCCGTTTGTCAACTGGACAGCCGAAATGGTCGAGATTTACATCCGGGCGCATGACCTGCCTTATAACGCTTTGTACGACCAAAATTATCTGAGTATTGGCTGTTGGCCGTGCACGCAACCCGTCCAACCCGGTGAGGATGCCCGCGCCGGACGCTGGGTTAACAGCAATAAAATCGAGTGTGGCATCCATACGGACACCCCACATCAGGATTAATCGCCAGCGAATACCTCTTCTTGGCGAAACTGCATCTCGTATAGACGCGCATATAAGCCATTTTGCGCCATCAGTTCGTCGTGGGTGCCCAGTTCGACGATTGCGCCTTTTTCCAACACGGCAATACGATGCGCCACGCGGATAGTGCTCAGACGGTGGGCGATGATAATCGTCGTGCGGTTTTGCATTAAGCGTGATAGCGCCTCTTGCACAAGATTTTCACTCTCACTGTCTAGGCTGGATGTCGCCTCATCTAAGAGCAATACACGCGGATCTTTGAGGATCGCCCGCGCAATTGCTACCCGTTGCCGCTGGCCGCCACTGAGTCTGATGCCCCGTTCCCCGACTAGCGTATCGTAGCCATCAGGCAGTTCAACGATAAAATCATGGGCATTGGCCGCCTTCGCCGCGTCGATGATCTCATCGTCGGTCGCTTCTAAGCGTCCATAACGGATGTTGTCGCGGATGGTGCTACCAAAGAGCAAGGTTTCCTGCGGCACGATGCCCACTTGTTGCCGTAGGCTTTGTTGTGTTACGTCCCGCAGATCAACGTTATCAATTAGTATGCGGCCTTGTGTGGGGTCATAAAAGCGCGGGATGAGATTAAACGTCGTGCTCTTGCCTGCACCACTTGGCCCTACTAGGGCGATGATCTCGCCAGGGGCAATATCAATATTGATGTCCCGCAGCACAGGATGATCGTTCTCATAGCTAAAATGGACGTTTTCCAGCGTAATCCGGCCATCAACCGTGTCTAATGTCTGAGCATCAACCTTATCATCGACATCTGGAACCATGTCCAATATCTGGAATATCCGCTTGGTAGAGCCTAAAGCCTCTTGGAATGACGTATACAAGCCGACTAACGACGCAAAGCTCCCGGCGACGGTCAAGCCGTAGATCAAGAAAGCGATTAACTCACCACCACTTAGGCGATCCGCCAGCACTTCGCGGCCACCATACCACAAGATCACTGCCAGGCTACCAAAGCCCATAAACGCGATCAACGGACCAAACACCGAGCGCACCCGCAACAGGCGCAGCGCTGCTCTAAATGCTTTATCAATAGCCTCGCGGTAGCGGTTCACCTCATAGGGTTCACGCGCAAAGCTCTTGACTTCACGAATGCCCTGGAAGACTTCTTCAGCTACTACCGTTGACCCGGCAATATCATCCTGCAACTGCGTACTGATGCGCCGCAGATAGAAGCCAAACACAAAACTGACAAGTACAATAAACGGGATGAGCGCCATAATAAACAACGTCAACCGCACATTAAGCACAAACATCAAAATAACCGCGCCAAACAGGATAAACGTCTGTTGCAGCAGCGTATTAATGTTATTGGTCAATACGGAGCGCATCACCGTCACATCGGACGAAAAGCGCGAGACAAGCTCACCGACACGCCGATTGACAAAGAAGCCGAGTGATAGCTTTTGCAAATGGTTATAGAGATCAAGGCGCACATCCATGACGATGCGCTCCCCTACATAATTGAGGTTATATGTTTCCAACAAACTGGATAGCGACCGTATGAAGAAGACCACTAACAGCACAACTGTCACTTGATCGAGCAAGATCAGGTTGCGCTGCTCCAGCACGCTATCCACAACCTGCTGCACAATAATCGGGAAGACCAAGCTCAGGCCAGCACTGACCAACGTCGCCACAAGTGCCAGCACCAACCGCCGCCAATAGCGGCGCATATATCCGATCATACGCCGCCATTGCACGGGACCCGGCGGAATATCATTTTCTTGCTCAGGGGTATCTTGCTGCGCGGCTCTGCCGCGTCGTCTTCGCATCATCTATATTGTCCTTTGTTTTCCGTTTGACGGTATCGTCTTTGTATACGAAAAACACAAGAACAAGATGCAAAATTATCAAACGCTTAGATTTCTACAGTCGGCAAAACAAAGGTGAACGTACTCCCTTCGCCTAAGTTACTCGCCGCCCAAATATCGCCACCATGTCGCTGTATGATTGTCTTCGCCAGCGTCAAGCCCAGCCCACCACCGGGGATACTGCGCACAACATCATTGCGCGAGCGATACATCCGATCAAACACCAGGTCAATTTCATCGTCGGCAATCCCAATGCCGCGATCCGCGACACTGCAATACACATCGTCGTCATCGCCCCAACCATGTATGACGACCGTCTGCTCCGGCTGCGAGTATAGCAGCGCGTTTTGCAAAATCTGGATAATCACTTGCTCTAGGCGTTCCGGATCGCCCATGACCATCGGCATCGGGTTTTGTACCGATGTCGCAATAATCACCTTTTGCCGATGCGCCAATCCTTTGACCTTGCTCACAGCATTGTTGATAATGTCACGTAATTGGGTTGGCTTGTGCTCCAACGGCATACCCGCTTCGATCCACGCTAAGTCCACCAACGATGAAATCACATCTTGGAGCTTGTCCGTCGTCTGCTTGATGCGCGACAAAAACTTATCTTGTTGATCGTTTAAATCACCAAATTTTGCGACTAAATCAGCAAAGCCTGTCATGGCAGAAAGCGGATTGCGTAAATCATGACTGATGGCTTTTATCAACGCTTCACGCCGATTATCCAGGTCACGGCTTTCGGTCACGTCATGCAGCATCACCACACGCTCGCCCGTTTCCAGCGTGGATGCTAACCCGACCGCCAACCGTCGCCGGGGCAAGCGTACATCCAGCGTTTGGTCGCCCTCACGGGTGAATAAGTTAACTAATGCCGGGTTTTTATGAAAAACTCGCTTTGGTGATCGACCGACGACATCTTCAGGTGTTTCGCCCAGCATAGAAGCCGCCGCCGGGTTCATCTGCGCGACTTTATCGTCTTTAACGACAATCACCCCGTCGGATGTACTCCGAAAGAAAAAATCAACTATGAGCGATTGAGCGTCCGCACCTTCACTACTGACCATCATCCTCACCCTGTTCATCGTCGTGCTGCACTTCGATCACCACACGCTTCGCCTGCCCGGTTTCTGTGGGCTGTGGCGGGATGACCGCCTCTGGCATTGTCGGCGGCACAACCGGCGCTTTGACATCTTCAACCAACTGCCATTCGGCATGACCGCCTAGTTTTGCCACATAACCGGAAGGGAAAGTCACGGTGATGCTGGCATCAGTACGGGTAACCGTCACACCATGCTGCTTGACTGTCACCGCATTACCCCAATGGAACGCCCCACCGACATAAACGCGCTGTGGATTGACAATCTGCACGCCAAGCACCCGCATCAACAAAAATAAGGGCGCAATACCAGCGAGGCTCTTTTGCTCGCCAAGCCCCTGCACAATGTCGGCGTGATAGAACTCGCTAAAGTGCTTTTCTTTTTGCAGAGCTTGCGTCTGCGCCTTGAGCACACGCTTAACTAACTTGGTCGCTAACGCCGTCTGCCCAGAGTCGATTAAGCCCTCACCAATGAGCGTTACCCAATACAGCCACACGCCACCGCCCCCTCGCGCACTCGACGGATCATATGCCGGGTCAGATGCGGGAACAACCGTCACACCGTTGGGCTGCCAGAAGTGCGCCGGATCGCTCAACAACTTAATCAAAGCATCGGTCTGCGCCTTGGGCAGTTCACCGAGCATCAGCGGCAACACCGCGTTGATGTCTAAGCGCGTGTAATCCACCGTATGCACACTGATCTTAAAGACACGGCTTAACCCTTCAACCTCGACTTTATCCAGAGTGCTATACAGCCGTTGACTAATGAACGTCCCATGCCCAAAGCCCCAACGCTCATCGCTCAAGGTCAAAGTCTCCGTCTGCGCGTTGCCATTTGCGCCGCACCCGGTCAAGGTGACCGTCGCACGCGGCACCCGGCTACTACCGCCGCTCACGCGGACAATTAAACGACTCGGCACGTCAAAGTCCATCGCGATGAAATGCTCGTCGTCCGCCCGCGCATCCGTCAACGCAGCAACAAAGCCCGTCGCCGCATCGTTATCACGATCTTGATAGCTGTAATAACCGAGGCGATCGCGCCATAGACGGCTCAAAAACGATTGTAAATTACCGATGCGATTGGTCAACTCATACGCGCCGGGGTCTTGCAATTCGCGGGCAATCGCGGAGAGCGCCACCGCTTCGGAGATCAAGTAAGCGGCCATGTCCGGCGTTTCCGTCAAGCGAATGTCGGCATTCTGCGCCCAAGCTTCACGGCTGCCAAATGTCGGCCAAAATACGTATCCGGTTTGGCGCTCGTCTTGATACTCCGGCATCGAGTCCAAATCAGCATCGACATCGGGCGATGACCAACGATTGAAGAAATTCAGCAACGCCGGGTAAATCTCACGCAAGAAGGCGATGTCTTCGGTCATCTTGTAGACATTCCACGCAAACCGCGCCAAGATCGGCAAAGCTAACAAACCGCTACGTTGCCCACCAAGCCCCGGTGCGAGATCAATCGCGCCGTCATCGGCCTGCACCGCGAGAAAATTACGGAGCAAGCCCTTGGCTACGGCACCATTAATCGGCGCGATCGCTGACCCTAAAAGATAGGTCATCTGCGCAGAAAGCCCATTCCAACCACGCGGATGATCGCTACCATCGCCGCGTGCGCTAAAGCCGCGCTCCGGCTTGCGCGTCAACACAAGCGATGCGTGCGAGAGCTTGCCTGTAGGACGCATGATGCCTTGCACAAGCTGTTGATAGCTAAAAGCAATTGTCGCGTCAAAGTCAGCATTACCCGTTTCAATGTCAGGTATGGTGGTCGTCGCCGTTTTAATCGCCTCATAGCGGCTATCCCATCCCTGCTGGAGCCAGAACTGCGCCCGCTCGAGCGATGCGTTCATTTTCTCTAGCCCGGCATGGACATATTGAAACGTATGCGCTTCGCCAGCAGGGATAGTGACGGTTACGCTAATGTGCGCTTCGCCGCGCATATTGCCACCAGCGCCGTTAATCTCCGCGCCTTCCAGCAATAAAACAGGCTCAAGCTGTGGCAACCGCCCTAAAGAAAGCGCCACCGTGCCATTAAG
The DNA here is from genome assembly GCA_034437635.1 of Anaerolineae bacterium. GTDB lineage: Bacteria > Chloroflexota > Anaerolineae > Aggregatilineales > Phototrophicaceae > J038. The sequence continues at coordinate 7,368 of DAOTTT010000363.1, forward strand.
CAGAGAGATAATCGCTAAGGGCAAATCACGGTTTTCGTGACTGATGTGTGCGAGGATACGCAAGCTAATTTCAACGGGGGTTTTGCTATCGTTCGTCACGGTATGGCGCACCATAAGCGCGTGCGACTCTGTGACATGACAATGCGTTTGTATCGACAGGTCTGGGGTAATTTTGCCCTCAGCCTGGACATAAGCCGGGGCGAAGGCGGTAACAACAGGCGGCATCGCATACACTTGATGTTCGCTGATGCGCCGCTCTCGGTTGATATACCAGACCGGGGTAAGTTTCGCTATCGCCACCCGGCCTGCATACTGCGTCTGTAATACCAAAGCCGGGGCTTCGAGCGTCCCCGGCACAAATTTCCATACTTGGTCGTCAGCATAATCAGTCTGACTCAGGCGGGCATCCGCCGCGAGGTTAAACGTATAAGGTGCAGCGGCATCAAGATGCCAGCGGCGTAAATTGCCCATCATACCTCCATTGTATTATTATTCGCCGTTTACGCGCTCCCATGTCCCATCACGCTCATAAAAGACAAATCTTGCGCCATCACGATTAACCATCTCATGGCGGCCTGCATCCGGGACATATTCACCAGCGCTGTTGATTTCCCCACCAAAATAGTAGGTGTAATCCGTCCAGTAGCCATATTCTGTATCGAGCGCCCAACCCAAGGCTTCTTGGATAGCCAGGTTCTCTCGCCATAGTTTACCAAATCCACGAATAGGCTGCACGAGTCCGTCTTGTGGTGTGATTAAAGCAGGGTCGGATTCAGGCTGGCCTTCTTCCCATGTGTTATCATAATA
>DAOTTT010000364.1:0-4067 GCA_034437635.1 Anaerolineae bacterium
CATATCGAGCCGCCGTATATCAACCCGCAGACGGGCGAAATTGAGATCATCGTCAGCGGGCCGATCTTCCGCACGGATGAAGCCGAAGACATCATCGGCGTGATGGCGGGACGCTTGAGCTTGGCCGAGCTAGGAGGCATCATGACGACGGAAACCGGCTTAGGCGATACAGGCGAGACTTATCTCGTCAACAGTAACGGCCTGTTGATTACGCCCACCCGCAGCGGCGATGTTGCCTTAGGGGAGGCCGTCGAGAGTGCTGGCATCAGCGCCGGGCTGGCCGAAGCCAGTAACTCCGAGTTTTACGACGATTACAGCGGCCAACGGGTCATCGGCGTGTATCGCTGGTTGCCGGAGCTACAATCCGCGCTCTTAGCGGAAATTGACGAGGCGGAAGCCCTCAGCGCGGTGAACGACGTGCAGCGCGCCAGCTTTATTATTGCGGCGATTGGTGTGTTGGCGGCGTTTGGGATTGGCCGCTTGGTGACGCGCTGGTTGGTGCAACCTGTGCGCCGCTTGACCCGCGTCTCGCGGGCGGTGATGGGCGGCGACTATAGCCAACGTGCGGAGCTAAAAGTTGTCACGGAGATCGGGCAGTTAGGCCGCGCATTCGACACCATGACCGATAACTTGGTCAAGACGCTAGATGAGCGCAACGCCCGCATTAAAGAGATCGAGCAACTTTCCGCATCGCTGGAAAATCGCGTCGCCGACCGTACCCGCGACTTGCGCGTGGCGGCGGATGTCTCCAAGCAGATTACGACCGTGCTCGACATCGACGCGCTGCTGAAGGAAGTGGTCAAGCGCACGGTGGAAGGCTTCTCGCTGGCACGCTGCTATGTCTTCCGCATGGATGAGCAATCTAACGCGCTGACGCTCTCCGCTGGGTCCCGCATAGGTGCGGACGGCGAAGGCGAAATCATCGACGAAGTACGCGCTCTCCGCTTGGATGACAGCAGCCCGGCAGGGTTAGCGGCCACCCGCCAAGAGGCGGTCATCGTCACCAAGAACAGCGATCCAAAGTTCTTCGATCCTGATAAAAATATCGGCTCAATCATGGCGATCCCGATGATTTTGGGCAGCAGCTTGGTCGGTGTGTTCGCCGTCCATGCGGAGAGTGTAGACCGCTTTAAGAGCGAAGATCGCGGCGTGTTTAACACCCTGGCGGAAAATGCCGCGATTGCGATGCGCAATGCCGAGCTTTACGCCGATGCCCAGGACGCACGCGCCGAAGCGGAAGAAGCCAACCGCGTAAAGTCGCAGTTCTTGGCGAACATGAGCCACGAATTACGCACCCCGCTTAATGCCATTCTCAACTTTGCCGAATTTATGGCCGATGGTGATATGGGCGATGTCAACGAGGAGCAGGAGGAGGCCCTGAACAAGGTCATCAACAGCGGCGAGCATCTCCTGAGCCTTATCAACGACGTGCTGGACATCACCAAGATTGAAGTCGGCATGTTGGAGCTATTCTTAGAGGATGTAGACCTCAACAAAGCGTTGAAGGCTGTGCTTTCCACTGGGAAGGGCTTGGTCAAAGATCGCCCGATTGACCTTGTGACCGAGGTCGAGCCGGACTTGCCGAGCATCAAGGGGGACCGCCGCCGCTTGCATCAAGTGTTCTTGAACTTGATCTCCAACGCGGTGAAGTTCACGCCACAAGGCGAGGTGCGGTTTACCGCGTCGTCCAATGGCAACGAAGTGCTGATTACCGTGAAAGATACAGGGGTCGGCATCGCGCCGGAAGAATTGGATCTGGTGTTCGAGAGCTTCCGCCAGTCGGAAAGTGGCCGCAAGAGTAGCGGCGGCACCGGCTTGGGCTTGCCGATTTCCAAGCATTTTGTGGAGGCACATGGCGGTCGTCTTTGGCTAGAGAGTAAGGTCAATGAGGGGACGACCTTCTATGTGGCGTTGCCCAAAGAAGCGCCCGAACCGGACAAACAAACTGAAAATTCATAGGCTTTTCGCACACAAAGAAGTATAAACAAACAGCCTACATGCTGATGAACGGAATACAACGCGATGTCATATGAGAACCGCACCTTTCTTTATGTAGAAGATGATGCCATGAGCCGCATGGTTATGAACAAGATGATAACCCGGTTGGATGGATCGCCTTCAGTGACGATCTATGAAGATAGTCGTAATTTTGTAGAGCGTGTGCGTAGCATCCAGCCGATACCGGATGCTATTTTCTTGGATGTGCAGATCGGCCCGGTGGATGGCTTTGGGATGCTTAAGCTATTGCGTGATGAACCGACCTTCGACAATGTGCCGATCATCGCCATGACCGCATCCGTCACCGTGTCGGAGATCGAAGCCTTACGCGAAGCCGGGTTCGACGGCCTCATCGCCAAGCCAGTACGCAAGCGCCTTTTCCCGGAATTGCTGGAACGGATCCTCGACGGTGAAGCCGTCTGGTATGTGCCATAACCATCACGTCAACGAATTAAAGGGACGAATTAATTATGTCGAACTCAATGCAACTTCTGGAGGGTAAAAAGGTCTTTATCCTGGAGGATGATGTGAACAATCTGGCGGTTGCCACGTCGATGCTGCGGCGTTACGGCGCGACCATCTACTTCGACAGTTGGGGCGTAGAAACCGCACAGACCATCAAAGCCTTTATGCCCATTGATATTATCCTGCTCGACATCCATCTGCCCGGCGGGGTGACAGGCTACGACGTTTACGACGCGATCCAGGAATTGCCGGAACTTAAAGATGTGCCGATCGTGGCCGTTACTGCGTCCGACCCGGACCGCGAGATGAAGAAAGCCCGCGAGAAGGGCTTTAGCGGGTACATCAGCAAACCGATACGCACCAAGAGCTTCATCAAGAGCTTGCTTGCTGTTATGGCAGGTGAGGAAGTTTGGGGTGCGGTTTATTAACGCCAATAAGTTGAGGATTTAACCCGCATGTCAGATATAAAGGCACTCATTATCGAGGATAATACGAACGATGCCAGTGTGCTCCAAAAGCTGTTGACCAAGCTCGAAATAAGCTATACTACGCTCTTTGACAGCCGCACCTTCTCGGTCGAACTGATGGAAGTCGAACGCCCGGATGTGGTTTTTCTTGATCTGGAAATTCCCGGTACATCTGGCTTTGAGGTCTTGAGCATCATCCAATCTATCCCGGAGTTTGAAGGCATTCCGGTGATCGCGTACACGGCCAACTCCGCCGAGATGGGCAACGCCCGCAATGCCGGGTTTCATAGCTTTTTGGGTAAGCCACTGCGCAGTGCCACTTTCCCAGATCAGCTAGAACGCATCCTCAGTGGTGATTCTGTCTGGGAAGTCCGCTAGATTAACACCCCGCCCCCCGCAGATGATGCGCGTTGTCCATTTGCGGGTTCCTCAACATCCCGCGCAGGGAGTATAATACGCCCTGCCTTGTTAAATACAAAGAATCGGGATGCCCCATGCCTACACCTTTCACCCATCTGGAAATTGCCCAACGCCTATTAGACGATAACGCACTCCCGGCAGCGACACGGGCGGCGCTCCATGCGGAGCGGGGCGCGTTTTTGCTGGGCAATGTGGCGGCGGATGCACGGGTAGAGGCCGGGACAGATCGCGCAGATACACACTTTTACACCTACGCTCTGCCGATTATCCAAGCGCCTTGGCGGGTGATGGTCGAGCGGTATCCGGCGTTGATGCACCCGTACGACCCCGCGCACCGGGCATTTGTCGCCGGGTACGTGGCGCATCTCTGCGTGGATGAACACTGGGCAAAGCATCTCACCGGGCCGGAGTTCATCAAGCGTGATTGGGCGGATCGTTGGGAGCAGTTCTACATGCTGCATATCCTGTTGATTACGATGGACGAGCGCGATCTGAATCAACTGCAAAGCTGGCAACCAGCGGCATTAGCGACGGCTTCCCCGCAAGAGTGGCTGCCCTTCATCAGCGATGACAGCCTGACAAAGTGGCGCACCCTCATCTATGACCAGATCAAGCCGGACGGCCACAGTCAGACGCTTGCTATCTTTGGGGGGCGCATCCAAAAAACGCCGGAGGAAATGCGGGCGATTGTCGATACCCCGGCCACCATCCAGCAGC
>DAOTTT010000365.1:0-2631 GCA_034437635.1 Anaerolineae bacterium
CTGGTCGCTTGGAGGCCGTCCATATCCGGCATATTGATGTCCATGACGATGACATCGGGTGATAATTCCTTCGCCAATTGAACCCCTTCGCGGCCAGTCCCGGCAGTGCCGATGACTTTGAAGTCAGACTCGAACGCGAGGATTTTCTTGACGTTTTCGCGTGCTTCTGGGATGTCATCGACAAGTAAGATTGTGATGATTTTTTCTTCAGGTTGTGCAGCTGGCTTACGTCCACCACTCATAAAACAATCCTATTCAATGGTTCATGCGTTGTTGGGGACTTTGATCGGTGTCCCCAGACCGTCCGATATGTCATACGTGTTTAGCCGCCAGTACCCCCGTCGTCGGTAATGCTGATTGTATCACCAAGAAATGTTTGGCGGATGCTGCGGATAGCTGGTTCGACGGAGTATTCCTCGCGGCGCGGCACGACGATGTTGTATTCGTCAATGATATAACCTAGCGTCACGGGGTCCGTCAGGAGTCCCGAACGGTCGGAGGCCGAACGCAAGGTGAATGTCAACGGGATGCCCGCTTCTACCATCCATGTAATCATGACGGCTTGCTGCGGGGTCACCGCTATCGTGACAACGCTAGGACGTGGCGGCAGAGCCGTCGGTGCAGGGGGAGCTTGCCCACCCTGGGCGTTGGCCGCGCTTGGTGCGTTCGGGTCTGCGGTTGGTGCGATGGGGGTCGGCGATGCAACTTCTTCAAAGAGGCGACCATCACGCGGGAAAAGCCCGGTATACACGACGATTGCATCCTGGATCGTCCGCTGAGTGACCAAACGCGGGCGCTGGATCTCTGATGGGCTAACGATCACCGGGACGTTAAACACATTACCTGTGAACGGGTCTGAGAGCGTTACACTATCAATCTGACCTGTAACATCCGCACCGATACCAAACGTAACGCTACCTTCAGTTTCGATCACGCTGACGATGTTCACGTTGTTGGGTAAGCGTGCCTGGAAGTCTTCGTCAAGGTCAACGAAGAGCAACGAGACGATGATGTCCACACGGTCGCCCGGCTGGATCGCGTAGGAGACGCTTGTTAGCACATCCATCGGCAATGAGATGGCCACGCGCCCTGGCGGGATAATGGCTGCCGCGTCGGAGCCAACCGCTGCTAAGTCCGTAAGGGAGTCAACGACCATGGATGTCAAAATCGGTTGTTCAACATAAATGTCAGTACGGGCTATGCGGCCAATAATTTCTTCTGGGTCTTTAAATGCGTTAAACGGTTCAGCTTCACGCGGCCAGGGTTGCAATCTTACCGCATCTGGGGGAATTTCCGAACCACGCGAGATATTCTGCACGGCGACGACAATCTGTGTGATCTCTTGGGTCGGGATGGCGGTCGCTACGACTTCAGTCGGCTCGGCTTCGTCGGGTGCATCTGTCGCTTCCTGCGCGACACGGGTAGGCTGTTGCGCAGTGTCTGCATCACTGTCGCCATCCCCGCCGGAGCCTAACAAAAGCACCACACCAACGGCAACAATCACAATAAAAATACCTACAAAAATAAATAGGCGTCTACGAACTTGCGGATCCATCTATTCTCCTCCACGTTGCGGCAAACAACCCTGGGGCTGCGTCAATCCAGTATTGAGTGATAGTTATTCTACTCTAGTGTAGTCTATACCTGCTAAATGTCAAAATGACTATTGGGCTAAATATCTCAATGTTTCTTATTTTGTAACTACTCAGGTATGCTCTACTGCCCTGGTTCAAAACCGGGGGCTAGCCCACTGCAGCGCATGTATGCGCCGCCCGTAAACGGGCTAGTCAGCGCGAAAGATCAATTTTATACAGCCCGTTTGCGGGCTTCCTAGCGTTTAATGTAGCCATCGGCTTTGAGCCGATGCGGGATATAGGCTTTTCCAGAGAATAAACGCTTCGTGATGTGGTGATACCTTTGCCCTCACCCCCCGCACCCTCTCCCGAACGTGCCTTCGGCGCTGGGAGAGGGACTTAGGGTGAGGGCAAAATGGCGTTTTCCTGAACAGCTCATTATTTTCTTGGAACAGCCTTACCTGAGTAGTAACATATTGAGTTCTTTTAGCAGAGTCTTTCTATCTTAAGCAAACCAAAAGAGGACGGTTAAAATCCGTCCTCTTGATCGCACGATGTGATGTGTGACGTTTAACCGGGCAGTTCTAAGCGAATTAAAGTGCCTTCGGATTCGTTACTGGTAATCTTAAACGCGCCTTTGACCAACTCAAACTTCTCTTTGAGGGTTAAAAACCCTTGTGCGCGGGTGTCGTGATGCTCGGACTCCGAGAACAATTCTTCAACATTGACCGCACGCCCGTTGTCATGCACTAAAACGGTCATCGGCCTACCGGAAATGTTGAGCTTGACACGAATTTCGGTTGCAGTGGCATAATCCCGCGCATACCCCACTAAATCTTGGATAGCGCGGAAGATCAGCACTTCCTTGTGGGTTTCTTCAAGGCGGCGTTCTTCACCTTCAATTTCTAGGTCGATTTCGATGTCGTTTTTCTCGCGGATGGAGTCGATCCAACGGCGCACTGTGGGGATAACGCCCAAGTCATCGAGCATCATGGGGCGCAGGTCGAAGATAAAGTCGCGCACCTTCTGGAAGGTCACGCTAGCGGCGTTCTTCAAG